>JAEUIF010001257.1 GCA_016795185.1 Planctomycetia bacterium
GATTCCGCTGAAGTACAGCGACCGCAGCAAGTCGCCCATCGAGCCTTACCTGTCCGATCAGTGGTTCGTGAAGATGGACAGCCTGGCCCAGTCGGCGATGGATGCGGTGAATGATGGGCGAGTGAAGTTCTTCCCCGAACGCTACGCGAAGACGTATCTCGACTGGCTCGGCGAGAAGCGCGACTGGTGCATCAGCCGGCAGCTGTGGTGGGGCCATCGCATTCCGATCTGGTACGTGACCTGCCCCGAAGCAGAATTGAAGCGTGCCTTCGCCGGCCGCGACGATGTGACCTGGCGACTGGACGAGGAGAACGGTCAGTGGCTGATCTGCGCCGGCACGGACCTGCCGGCGGACGCCCTGGGCGTGAAGTACCCATTGCGCCAGGACGAAGACGTGCTCGACACGTGGTTCAGCTCGCAGCTCTGGCCGCACTCGACACTCGGCTGGCCGGAGTTGACGCCGGAGCTGCGCTACTACTACCCAACCAATGTGCTCGTGACCAGCCGCGACATCATCACCCTCTGGGTGGCGCGCATGGTGATCGCCGGCCTGTACAACCTGAAACAGATTCCGTTCCATCACGTGTACATTCACCCGAAGATCCTCGACGGCTTCGGCGAAGGAATGAGCAAGAGCAAGGGCAACGGCATTGACCCGCTGGACATCATTGCCCGCTACGGCACCGATGCGCTGCGCTTTGTGATGGCGCACCTGGCTACCGAGAATCAGGATAGTCGCATGCCGGTGGCCAATGTGTGCCCGCACTGCGACGTGCTCGTGCCGGTGAAGCAGGAGCACATGTACATGCGCACGCGCAAGATAACTTGTCCGAGTTGTAAGAAGGCTTTCCGACCCGGCGGCCCCTGGCCGGCGGCCGATACGGAACTGTCCACCGCGAAGCAGGCATCGGAAAAGTTCGACATCGGCCGCAACTTCGCTAACAAGCTGTGGAACGCCGCGCGCTTCCTGCTGCTCAACCTCGAAGGCTATATGCCGGAAGCGATCCGCGTGGAGACGTTGCCCATCGAGGACCGCTGGATCCTCAGCCGGCTGGCGACCGTGACCGCCGCCGTAACCGAGCAGCTGGACGGCTACCACTTCAGCGAGGCGGCCCGCACCATTTACGACTTCACCTGGTCGGAGTTCTGCGACTGGTACGTGGAGATGTCGAAGGGCCGGCTCAAGGACGAAGCCGGTCGCCGGCTGGCGCAGCGCGTGCTGGCGGGCGTGCTCGACGCCATCCTGCGCCTGGTGCAGCCGATCATGCCCTTCGTGGCCGAGTCCATCTGGGAGAAGCTCAACGAAGCCGCCTTCGAGCGCGGCCTGCCGAAGCCCGAGCCGTCGAGTGAAAGCGTGGTGATCGCGCCCTGGCCGCAGTTCCCCGCCGCCTGGCAGGACCGGCCGATGGAGCAGCGCCTCGCCCGCATGCAGGAACTGGTGCGCTTCATCCGCGAGGTGCGCAACCGCTACACCATCGACTTCAAGACCAGCCTGGACGTGTACGTGCGCTGCGCGGACGGCATTGCGGACGACTTCCGCATGCTGGCGCAGTTCATCGGCAAGGAAGGTGTGAGTAAGCTGGAATGCGGGCCGCAGGTGCGGAAGCCGGCGCAGGCCGCCTCGCATGTAGTGGCGGACTTTGAAGCCTATGTGTCGCTCCAGGGCCTGATCGATCCAGCCGCCGAAAGCAAACGGCTCGAAAAGCAACTGGCCGAGAAGCGCAAGCACCTGCAAACCACCCAGGGCAAGCTGAGCAACGAGAACTTCGTCAAGAACGCGCCGCCCGAGGTGGTGCAACAGCAACAGGACCTGGTGACAGAGTTGCGCAACCAGATTACGATGATCGAGGAGAACCTGCGCGGCCTGACGGCGGGGTGAACATGCCGATCGTTCCAGTAGATGCGCAAGTGACCGCGGCCGATCTGATGAAAGCGGTAACCCAGTTGAATGCTCGCGAACTCGAAGATTTCGTTGGGCAAGTGCTGGCTTTGCGCGCCCAGCGCCAGACACCCGCTTTACACGGTGACGAGCAAGCATTGCTCCAAACGATCAATCGGGGCATGGCGGACTCGTTTTGGCGGCGCTATCGAGAACTGGCCGACAAGCGCCGTCAGGAGTCGTTGACAGTCGAAGAGCATCGAGAACTCCTCAGCCTGTCCGACGAACTGGAATCGGCCGAAGTCCAACGACTGACTGCGTTGACCGAACTGGCCCGCATCCGTCAGCTGCCACTCAGCTTGCTGCTGGACGAACTGGAGATTCAGCCCACCGCTCATGGCTGAAGCACTGTCAGAATCCGCGCTGAAACGATTGATCGCGGAACGTGCGCTCGGCAACTGCGAATACTGCCGCAGTCAAGTGCGCTTTGCGATGCAATCATTCTCCGTCGAGCACATCGTTCCCCGCAGCCAAGGCGGTGAGACCAGTGCCGAGAACCTGGCGTTCTCCTGCCAGGGATGCAACAACCACAAGTACACGAAAACCACCGGAACCGATCCCATCAGTGGATTGCCTGTCCCACTCTTTCATCCACGGCAGCAGACGTGGCACGAACATTTCATGTGGAGTCTGGGCGCGGCCCGCGCCGGCGGCGCCGTCCGGGGCACATGCAGCAGACGTGGCACGAACATTTCATGTGGAGTCTGGATTATTCGCTCGTCGTGGGGATTACGGCTGTGGGCCGGGCGACGGTCGAAGCGTTGCGGCTGAATCGAGATGGACTGGTCAACCTGCGCCGCATCTTGTTCACAGCCGGCCAGCATCCGTTGCCGCGGTCGCGAACGACCGTGGGCGAATAGCTCTATGACTCGATACGGTTCGCTTTGTGTTTCGAGTTTGCAGCTGGCGTCCGCCGCCAGCCGCACTACAATAAGCGAACCTTGCCAGCTGCGTTCGCGCTGGCCGTTTGTCACCCATCGCCTGGCACGGTGCCGTCATGTTGCGAGCCTTCATCGCTGTCGCTGTCGCCGTGATCTGGCTGCCCGCGCAGGTTCAGGCCCAGTTGCCGTGCGCCGTCGCCCGTGTGCCCGTTTGCAATGTGCGCGGTGGCGCGATCCCTGGAGCGTCCGCCTACTTGCCCAGTCCGGTCGCCACGTTTCATTCCCCGCGCGCGATCGCCAATTCATATTCGGTCGGCATCGTGCCGGGGTGCAATCCCGGCTGGTTGACCGGCGGCTATCCGGCGCTGGGAGTTCCCGTGCTGGGTCTGGGCAGCCCGTGTGGGTTCGGTTCCTACGCCGGTTCGTATTCATCGATCTACGGCGGTAGTGGTTTCTATTTCGGCAGCGATCCGCTGCTGAATGCCGGCATCTTCGGCACCGACACCAACGCACCCGTCACGCCGGAACCCGCACCGACGGCAAGCGCCGTCGCCGAGGTTGACCTGGTCGTGCCCGCCGACGCGGAACTCTGGGTGCAGGACGTGCGCATGCAGCAACAGACCGGAACGATGCGTCTGTTCGCGACCCCGGCGCTGCCGGCGGGCCGCGACTTTCGCTACCGCGTCCGGGCCGCATATCAGGATCAAGGAAGGGCAGTGACAACGACGCGCACGTTGACCGTCCGCGCCGGCGACCGGCTACAGGTCGATTTCTTGACCTTGCCGGCCGTCGCGGACGAGACGACCGCGCGCCGTTGAATGGATTGGCGCCAACCGCCGGGAACGTCCGCGAGGGCGTTCCTTCGCGTTTGTCTGTTTCAGCAGTAAGGAGACGCATCATGGATTGGAAGCGGTTATTGAAGACCCAGTTCCTGGCCGGCACGGTCCTGTTGCTGGCCGCTGGCGAGAGCCAGGCCCAGTATCGTCGGGGCGGCCTGTTCCGGCGCAACGTTGAACCCACCTACTCGTACTATCAGCCGACGATGGTCGGACAGCCGACGACGACCACGGTGCCCCAGACGCAGGTGCAAACGCAGTCGCAGCCGGCGACGGTCGTCAGCGCGCCCACCGTCACCACGCAGAATGGCAACACCGTGCTGCAACCGGTGACGACCTATCGCGGCCGTTTCGGCCGTCGGGCCGTGACTAACTACGTCGAAGTGCCCGTCGTCCAGGCCGGAACGACGACGCCGTCCAACACCAACACCAACACGACCGCGACGACGACGGACCCGCGCCGTTCGTTCTATCCGCCGGCCGAGGCGGAGCGGGCCGCGGTCATCGACCTGCGCCTGAGCAGCCCGACCGCCCAGGTCTTCTTCGACGACCGGGCGACCACGCAGCAGGGCACAGTGCGACAGTTCGTGACCCCGCCGCTGGAAGCCGACAAGGAGTACACCTACCAGGTGCGCATCCGCTGGTCGCCGAACGGCGCCAACGGCCAGCCGCTGGAAGAAACCCGCCAGGTCCAGGTGAAGGCCGGCGGCCGGGTGCAGCTCGAATTGACGCAGCCCAGCGGCCAGGCGGAAGCCGCCCCCGCGCCGCGTCCGGCCGTCGAGACGCCCCAACCCTAGCTTAACGTTTCGCTGTCGCGGTTGAGCGCAAAGGACAACCGGCGGCCGTCTCCGCGGAGATCGGGCCGCCGGTTGTTTTTTTGGTGGGCTGGTTCCGCTTGCAGCTGCCGTCAATTGCCGTTGCCGGTTTCGGCCGGGCCGCCTTCGGCTAGATGCGCTTCTCCCACGCGCTGGTACAACTCCCGCAACGCCTCGACGGCGCGGGCGGCGGATTGATACCACTCCTCACGCAGCACGCAGGCCGGATGCTCCAGCACCTGCGCTTCCAGCAAGTCGCCCAGCAGCTTCACCCGATCCAACAACTCGTGACAGCCGAACGAACCCGGCTTGTACTGAGCTTCCCAGTCTGGTCCCTGTTCTGCGGCTACCGCGTTGAACTGTTCCTGCCATGCCTGATGGGCGGAGGTTGCAACAACTTGATCCACGACTCACTCCTCCCCGGCTGCTGTTGGGAATGGTCCCTTACTTCACCACCTTCAGCAGCACCGACCGCGCCGCGTGCTCCGTGTTCTTGCCCTCGCGGCGGCCCAGGACGACGAACGGGTGCTCGGTCGGCTTGACCCACGGCTCGCAGTAGATTTCGAGGGTGCGGGCGCTGTCCTTTTCCGTCACCAAGATGCCGTTCAGGCCGATGTCCAACACGCGCACGCCGTGCGGCAGGCCGCGCACGTCGAGCGGCACCCGGCCCTTGAAGCCGTTGCGGCGCTCGATCTGCACCGTCAGCTTGGCCGACTTGCCCGGTTGCACGATCAGTTCATCCGTGACCACGGTCGTCACGATCTCGCCGGCCGGCACCAGCTGCGGCTTGCCGCCACTGGCTTCGTGTACCACTTCGCGCCCGCCAATCGACGCTGAACCGATCAGCTTGAGCGGCGCTGCCTGGTCGGGCTCGGGAGCAGCGGCCTCGGCGAAGAGGGCGAAGGCCGTGGTGGTTTCGCCGGCGGGAATCGAGGTCTTCGGCGCGCTGAAGCCCGGCGGCAGGTTTTCGGGCCGGATGGCGATTTCACCGTCGAAGCCGTCGATGCGGTCAGCCGTCACCGTGACCGGGGCCGCGCCGCCGCGCCACACGGACGGCGCGGTCGGATTGAAACGCAGATTGAAGCCGGGACGCGGCGGGCGCACCGTCACGCGGTAGCCGTGCTGCGGGCCGCCCTGGCCGCGCGCGTCGCTGACGCGCACTCGATAAGTGCCGTCGGCCGGCGGGTCGAAGAAGAGCCGAGAGTCCTTGCCGTAGCCGGGGCCGCCGTCGTCGTTGCGGTAGTAGAGCGTGACCACCGGGAAGCCGTTCGGCGGAAAACTCGTGCCTGGCGGATGCAGCGAGACCTTGTACATCGGCGCGCCTTGCGGGTGGTGCGTGGGCGTGGTGTCCAGGTAGCCGACGCGCTGGCCGTTGACGCTGAAGAACCGGCAATCATCATCCGGATGGCGCGGCAGGGCCTGGATGCGCATCAGTTCGCTGCCGACCCAGAGATAATCGTCGATGGCCAGCTCGTTCCAGGTTTCCAGGCGGATGCCCGGATTCTGCGAATCGTGGTCGCGGAAGGTCGCAAAGGTCTTGGCCACGCAGCGCAGCGTGGCGCGCGGCATCGGCTGGCCCTGGGCGTCCAGGATTTCGAGGAATGGGTCGAGCGGTGTGCCGAGCCGTCGGGCCTCGACCTCGACGATCAGGCGTTCGCCTTTGCGGGCGGTGAACTGCCAGGTATCGGCGGCTTCAGGCTTGCCGTCGAGGATGCGGCCGTCGCCGGTGCCGGGCACCGCCAGCGTACCGCGCAGAGCATCGCTACCAGCCAGCACGCCGGGAAACTCGCCCACCACGACGCTGACCGTCCCGAGCGGCGGGCCGTGTGGCGTTTCGACTTTCAATGGCAATCGCGTGCCCGGTGCCGCGCTGGACGGTGCTTCTACCTTGACGGCACGCTGGCTGCCGAGATTGACGCCCTCCAGTTGCACCGTCGCTTCGGTGCCGCGCTGCACGCCGAGCGGAAAAACCGCCGTGACCACGGGCACCTCGCCGACGTGCAAGCGATAACTCAGTCCGCCGCCGCGATAGTCGCGATCGCGAATGCTGAGTCGATAAGTACCGGCTTGCGGACAGGTGAAACCGAGCACGCCCGGCCCTTCGGCCAGCACTTGGCCAGCCGCATCGGTCAGTTGCAGGACTGGCTCGAAAGTCTTGGCGTCGGCGACGACTGCCTGCGCTCCGATTTGCTGGTTGGCCTTCGCCTCGAAGCGGTAGAAATCGACGGCCCCCGCGCGGTCGAGCGCGCCGACGATGGTGGCCGAGAGGTCGATAGCCTGGGCGCTGGCGGGCGTGTCGTTGCCGGGCTGCTTGTTCAGAGGCTCGAAGCGGTCGCCCGGTTGTTTGGCCATCTTCGGCAGCGGCTGGCCCTGCACCTTGCCCGTCGCCTCGTCGAGTAGAATCAGCACACCGTCATAGCGGCCGACGGCCAGCTGGGCATGGTCGGGCGACACGGCCAGGGCCAGCGCGGTTTCCGGTTGTTTCGCATAGACCGTCTTCTCGGTCAACGGTCCGGCATTCCACGACTTGATCGAACGGTCCTCGCTCAGCGAGTACAGAAGCGCGCCGTCCCTGGAATAGACCAGCCGGACGACCGGGCCTTCATGCGCGAACGCGGAACGCACCAGTCGCCCGCCCTCGGCATCGACCTGCCAGACGCGAATGCTGCGGTCCACACCGGCCGCCGCCAGGTGCTTGCCGTCCGGGCTCCAGGCCACGGCATAGACCCAGTCGGTCGCGTCGGCCAGCGTGTAGAGCCGCCGCCCCGTGGCGACATCCCAGACCTTGACGGCGCGATCGGCGGCAGCGGATGCCAGCAGTCTGCCATCGGGGCTGAAGGCCAGGCCGTAGACGGTGTCGCTGTGGTCGCGCAGCGTGCGGATTTCGTTGCCCGTGGCGGCATCCCAGAGCTTGATGAGCCGGTCGTAGCCGGTGGTGGCCAGGATTTGCCCGTTCGGGCTGAAGGCCAGGTCGTGAATGAGGTCGCCGTGCGCCGGCCAGACGCGCTCGGGCTTCGGGTCGATCTTGCCGTCATTCGCCGCGTACAAGCGGACCTCGCCGGCCGCGCCCGTACTGCCACTGGCGACAGCCAGCTTTTTGCCATCCGCGCTGAACGCCAGAGCCGTGACAGCGGCGGTTTGCTCGCCGAGTTTGCCGACGACGCCATGTTGCCGTGGATCGATCAGGCTGACTGCGCGATAGCCGCCCGCCGCCAGCAGCTTGCCGTCAGGCCGGTAAGCCACCGCGCTGATCGGAGCCGGTGTGGTCAGCTTCGGCTTGATGTCAGGCAGGGCGGTTTTCTTCTCCGTGCCGTCCTCCTTGCCGCCGGCCGCGATCCAGGCGCGGAACATCTTCTTTTCTTCCGCCGTCGGCTGCTTGGACTTCGACGGCGGCATGATCGGTTTGCTCTTGTGCTCGGTCAGTTGCAGGGCGAAGCTCTCATCGGGCTTGCCGGGCACGAAGCCGGGAAAGCTGATGCCGCCCTTCAGGAAGGCGTCGTAAGTGGCAACGTCCAGGCCGCCCTTGCCTTTCGCGCCCTTGTGACACTCCAGGCAGTACTTCGCCAGAAAGGGTTTGACGTCCTTGGCCCAGGTCGGCGCTGGCTGCGCCGTCGCCGCGCCGCCCATCAAGAAAATGACGGTCAGCGCGC
>JAEUIF010001278.1 GCA_016795185.1 Planctomycetia bacterium
GCCGTCACGGGCCTGGTCAGCCTGGTCACGGTGAAAAGCAGCCTCTCCATGCTGTTCCGCAAGCCGGCGACGCTGGAACAACGCCCGAAACGGACCCCGGAAGCAGCGGACCGCCACGACGGCCCGCCGAACCTCGACACCCGATTTCGCGAACCCGAGAGAATTTCATGAAAGTCAGCATTATCGGCGGCGGCGGTCTGGTGGGCAGCAGCGCGGCTTACGCCTTGCAGTGCGGCGGGGCCGTCAGTCACCTGTGCCTGATTGACGCCAACAAGGACGCAGCCCTCGGCCACGCCACCGAACTGCTGCACGGCGCTTGCCTGACCAGCGACCAGCGCATCACGGCCGGAGACTACGACGACATTCCGTCGAGCAACATCGTCGTCATCACCGCCGGCCTGCGCCGCAAGCCCGATGAAAGCCGGCTCGACCTCATCAACCGCAATGTCGATCTCTTCCTGGGCATCCTCGACCAGGTGACGGCCGCCGGGCTGAAGGAGACTTCCTATCTGGTCGTCGTCAGCAACCCGGTCGATGTGCTGACCTACCTCGCGGTCCAGCGCTCCGGTCTGCCCTGGCAGCGCGTGCTCGGCCTGGGCACCGTCCTCGATACCGTCCGCTTTCGCAGCTACCTGGCGCGGTCCCTGCAAGTCCCGCCGACCCAGGTGCAGGCCACTATCCTTGGCGAGCACGGCGACAGCATGGTGCCGATCTGGTCCGGCGCGACCATCGGCGGGTTGCCGCTCGACCAGTGGCCCGGCTTTACCCCTAAACTCGCTGCGGACGTTTTCGACGAAACCAAAAAGGCAGGGGCCACGGTCATCAAGCTCAAGGGCGGCTCCAGCTTCGCGGTCGGTTTGTCGATTCGAGAAGTGGTGGAATCGCTGGCGCTCGACCGCCGCCGGGTGCTGCCGGTCTCGACGCTCCAGGAAGGCCAGTACGGCATCCGCGACGTTTGTTTGTCCGTACCCACGGTCGTCGGCTGCGGCGGCGCTCGCCAGCAACTCGAACTGCAACTGACGCCCAAGGAAAAGACGGGCATTCAGAATTCCGGACGAGTGCTGCGCGAGACCATCGAACAAGTGCAGCAACGGCTGGCCAATGGACCGACCGCCGGCAAGGGCGCACCACCAGCCCCGACGCCAGCGGCTATGGGCAACAGCCGGGTGATTCCGCGTGCGGCGTGGGCCAAAAAATGACGAATGGGAAACCGTGAATCGAGTGCTGGCTGACGAGAGTCCTTGCGGACATTGCCTGCATCAACTGGACTCCCTGCCGATTGAGGTGAAGCATGGCATTTGACGTCATCGGAATCGGCGTGCTGGCCCTAGCCTTTACCAATCTCGTGTTTCTTTGGTGGATTGGCGACTGTGAAGACCGGCCCAAGCTCATCATGACGGTCGTTTACCTTGCCACCTGGGTGCTGGTCTTGGTCGGTTTCTGGGCGGTGACACTGGCCCAGATTCCTTTTGCACTGATTGCGGGAGCGATGGCGTTTCACCGGGACTGATTCAAGGCAAGCTCAACGGGTGAGATATGTCCGCGAAATCCCTCGACCAAAAACTCGCTCGCATCCACGCCGATCCGCACAATTGCAAGGATTTCATCCTCGCGGATGCCAAGGACGCGGACATGGCGCTCGCCATCGGCGCGCCCGGTAAATCCCCCGAAGCGCACAGCGGTGAGGTGCGGACGCGCAGCCTGAGCGAGTTCCGCGACATCATCGTGCAAATCGTCGAGGAGAAGCTGGTCGATGTCATGCTGATGGCGGCCAGTACGTCCGAGGTGCTGTCGCTGCATCGGCGCATCTTCGACAACAGCCCGGTCACGCCCGCCGTCCGCGCCAACGACACCACGGACATTCACATCATCCGGGGCAGCAAGTATCCGACCTCGCCGTCGATGCCGTTCCGCACCGCCACGCTGGATCATATCCAGTGCGGCCATCTCGATTGCACTCCGGAAGAGCGGCTGCGCGGCCCGAACCTGGGACTCTACAGCATCACGTTCAACAACGACACGATGCTGGATCGCCAGGCGCTGGAAGAGTACAAGCAGTTTCGCATCGAGGCCGAGCGCAAGGGTTTTCGCCACTTTTTGGAAGTGTTCGACCCGAACCGGCCCGAAGCCGTGGAAGCGAGCAAGGTGCCGGAGTTCATCAACGACGCCATCGTCCGCACCCTGGGCGGCGTGACCGCCGCCGGCCGACCGGCGTTCCTGAAGATGGTCTACCACGGCCCGAAGGCGATGGAGGAGTTGGTCCACTACGATCCGCACCTGGTCGTCGGCATCCTCGGCGGTTCGGCGGGCACGACTTACGATGCTTTCAAGCTGCTCAGCGAAGCGAAGAAGTACGGGGCGCGGGTAGCGCTGTTCGGCCGGAAGATCAACAACGCCGAGAACCAGTTCGCGTTCATTCGCTTTTTGCGCTTGATTGCCGACGGCGAGATTGCTGCCGAGGAAGCGGTGAAGGCGTATCACGGCGTCTTGCAGCAGCTGGGCATCAAGCCCTATCGTTCGCTACAGGATGACATGGTGCTGCAAACGAATGTGATGAACTACGGCGGCAGCGGGCCGACGATCAGTGTGCCTGCTGCCGCGCCGGCTGCGGCGGCAAAGCACGCTTGCGCTTGTAACGGCCACGCCGGCAAGAAGGCCGGCCACGGGGAGTGCGCTTGCCCCGAAAAGCCGCTCGCGGCTTCGCAGCAGACTGCGAAGCCGCAAGCGGCGAAGACGAACGGCCAGCCCGATTTCACGAAGATGACGCCGGCCCAGAAGGTCGCCTATCAAAAGGCGAAATGGGACCGCATCCTCGGGTAGGAATCACCCATCGGTCCAACCGTGAATGTAGATGTCGCCTTCGATTTGCTCCACGCTCCAGCGCAGCAACCGAAGGGCATCGGCGATCCGGTCCACCCCGGCACCGCCGATGGGCGATTTAGCGTCCGCGCCGCCTGCCAGCTTCGGCGCGATGAAGACATGCACTTCGTCGAGCGCGCCGGCTGTCAGGAAACTGCCCAACACGGCCGACCCGCCTTCCACCAGCACGTTAGTCATCCGCCGTCGGCCCAGTTCGTCGAGCAGCGCTTCGACGGAAACTCCTGCTGCTTCCGTCGGCAGTGCGATGACTTCCACTCCTGGAAGTTCCATTTGCCGCTGGCGACTTTGCACGACCAGCACGGGAGCCTCATGCGCCGTCCGGACCAGCTGACAACCCGACGGTAGTTCCGTACTTCCTTCCAGCACGATGCGCGTGGCGGTGCGCGGCCCCGGCGGGCGGGCCGTCAGCAGTGGATTATCGGCATGCACCGTTCCGCCGCCGACGATGATCGCATCCATCCGGCCGCGCAGTGCGTGGACCCGTCGTCGCGACGCTTCATTACTGATCCACTGGGAATCGCCGCTGGCGGTGGCGATTTTGCCGTCGAGCGTCATCGCCCACTTGGCGTGTACCCAGGGCCGGCCGCGCGCCAGCAACTTCAGGTACGGTGCGTTGAGTTGTCGCGATTCGCTTTCCAGCACGCCCACTGCCACCTCGATGCCAGCTGGCCGCAGTACCTCGACGCCTTTTCCTGACACCTGCGGAAACGGATCGGCCATCGCCGTCACCACCCGGCGAATGCCCGCGCGCAGCACTGCGTCCGTGCAGGGCGGCGTCTTGCCGTGATGGCAGCACGGTTCCAGCGTGACATACAACGTCGCGCCGCGCGCCGCTTCGCCGGCCGCCACGATGGCGTTCACTTCCGCATGGGCCTGTCCGTAACGCTGATGCCAGCCCTCGCCTACGTTCTGCCCGTCGCGGACCAGCACCGCGCCGACTAGCGGGTTCGGTTCGACGTAGCCCCGACCGCGTTCCGCGAGTGCGAGGGCGCGGCGCATCCAAAGTTCATCTTGGATATTGGTCATGTGGTAAATGCTTGAACAATGTGCGATGCGTTGAAAAGCGAGCGGCGGGGTTTATCCCCGCCGTATGAGTCGCTGGTTGTTCACGGCGGGGATAAACCCCACCGCTCGCCTTGATCGACACCGGGCGCTCAGAATCGCAATCGGTCCAGCAGGGCCTCATCCCACGGATGCACGCCAGGCGGGTCCTCGCTGGCGACGATCTTCGCCGGCGCGCCGTGCGTGTGGCCTAGCAGTCCCTCGACATGGTGATGATGCGCGGACTGCGGTTCGCCCAGGCGATCCTCACGGCCGATGATCGGCACCCGGTACTGGCACAGCGAGCAGTTCATGTGAGCGGTGCCGTGCATGGCTTCATTCAGGCGCTGCTCGAAGGCGTCCAGCAACAGCGGATGCGCCTGCAAGTGCGGAGCGACGATGATTTCCAGGTCGGGCCGCGCTTGCTGCCGGACGGCTGCCTGGGCGTGGATGCGCTTCAGCAGCACGCCGGTGAACAGGAAGTAAGGCTGCACCACCAGGCGGCGAAAGCCCATGCGTTCGCAGATGGGTAGCGCTTCTTCCAGCAGCGGCCGGGCCACCCCGCTGTAGGCCCACGCCGCCCAGCCGGTCGGGTAGCCTTCTTGCAGGAAGCGGGCCACCTTGGCCACCGTGCTGTTGGCGTCGGCGTCGCTGCTGCCCCGGGCCACGAGCAGGAGCAGCGTATCCTCGGCTTCCACGGCAGGCCGCGTTGCCAGTGCTTCGCGGTAGCGCAGCCGGCAGAGTTGCAGCAGATCAGCGTCCACATCGAGGGCGTTGCCCATGCGAATGTCGAGCTGGGGATAGCGTTCCCGCGCCAGACGCACCTCGCTGGCCAGGTCGTTCTTGGCATGGCCAGCGGCCAGCAGCACGCCGGGCAACACCACGATGCCCGTCGCTCCCGCCTGGGCCAGCCGGTCGATGCCTTCCTGCACGGTCGGCCGGGCGAATTCCAGAAAGGCGGCCTCCACGGCCCATGCGGGCCGGCGCAGGCGGAAGCGCTGCACCAGTTCGAGAAACTCGGCGATGCCGTCCGGATCGCGGCTGCCATGCCCGGCGATGAGGACCGCGTGTGCCATGAGGAAAGCCGCTCCAGAACAGCCCAGGGGCGAAGGCCCGACGCCGGACCTCCGCCCCTGGGTATCTTCGCCGTCTGCTGGCGAGAAGGCTACTTCTTTTTCTCCGGCGGCGCCATCACCTTGATCGTGGTGGCAGTTTCCTTGTCGTCCTTCTTGTCGGTGAAGATCTTGACCTCCGAGCCTGGCAAGACTTTCAGGATGCCGCCGGCCACGCCCTTGCCCTTGTCGTTGACCACCAGCGGGTCTTTCGTCACCTGGAAGACCACATCCTTGCCTTCGATGGTCACGGTGATCTTGGTCTTGTCCTTCTCGACGCTCTTGACCTTGCCGATGTATTCATCCGCCACCAGGCAAGTGACGCAGGCGACGAGCAGCACCAGGCCGCCGCAGAAACGGATCATGAGAGGATGCCTCCGAGTGGTAGAGGTGAAATGCACACCGAGCCAGTGTCCGCCGGGGGCGGTCTGTTACAACAATTCGTCGCTCGCGGCTGCGCGACTACTTCGCATCCTTGACGCAGCGAAAGCCGACGTGCGACGCCCCGCTGTCCACAGCGCCCTTGCCGCGCCCGCCGGGCATGTAGCGGCTGCAATACTGATCGCTGCACAGGAACGAACCGCCGCGCTGCACCCGCTTGGCCTGGCCCGGCTCCAGCGGGTCGTAGCTGCGTTGGGGCCCCTGGGGGTTGTCGGCCGGCGAGAACTCGTAGTAAGCCGCGGTGTACCAGTCGGCGCACCATTCCCAGACGTTGCCGGCCATGTCGTACAGACCGTAGCCGTTGGGCGGATAGGACTTCACCGGCGCGGAGCGCGGGAAGCCATCCTCGGCGGTATTCTCGACCGGGAAGCGCCCTTGCCAGATGTTGGCCAGCCATTTGTCGCCCGGCTTCAGCTCATCGCCCCAGACATACGCCCGCCGGTCCAGACCGCCGCGCGCCGCGTACTCCCACTCGGCCTCCGTGGGCAGCCGTTTGCCGGCCCACTTCGCGTAGGCGACGGCATCGTCCCAGCAGACATGGACCACGGGATGCTGCTCGCGGCCCTTCAGATCGCTGTTCGGTCCTTCGGGGTGCCGCCAGCTCGCGCCGGGGACGTACTTCGTCCAGCTGAAGTGATTGTCGAGATCGACCTCGGTACTGGGCGGGGGCGGCGAGAAGACCACGGAACCGGGCACCAGGTTTTCCTTCGGCGCGCCGGGAAAGTCCTCGGCCTTGGGTGCCTGCTCGGCCACGGTGACGTAGCCCGTCGCGTTCACGAAGCGCTCGAACTGTTCGTTGGTGACTTCCGTTTCGTCCATCCAGAAACCGTTGACGCGCACCAAGTGTACCGGCCGGGCGTCGCGCATGGCAGGATGCTGCGAGCCCATGTGAAACTCACCCGGCGGAATCCAGACCATCGGCACGTCAGGATCGCCGCCGCGCCCGCCCAGGCCCACGGTGACGACATACGCCACCACCGCCGCGCCCAGCACCAGCAAGCCGGCTCCGAGCGCCTTGGCCCACCAGGGGGGCAGCACGGAGGATTTCGTGACCGATAGCGGCGGTGTGCTGGTTGCTTTGCTCATGGGTGCAAAACCTGCGAAACAGCATGACGACTACGAATGAACCCCTGATTGAAGGGAGCGTCGCGACCAATTCAGGCTGTAGTTCGCCAGGTGCGAACTTCTCGCGACAGGTAGCCGAACCCGGCCGGGAACCAGGTCTCCAGTTCTTCGATGCAGGTCGCAAGTCGCCGCGCTTCTTCTATGGCCCGCAACGTTTCCAGTTCCAGACCAGACAGCAGCGACCCGTAAACGTCCCGTTTCAACGAATCACTGGTGAATGGAAATTTGCCGGATCGTAACCCAACGCGCCAGGCCGCTTCCGTAACTGTACTGTCCCATCCGCATCGATACCATGCTTCGATCTGCGGCACCGCCAGCCCAATGGCGACCTTGAGTCTGCTGCCATCGCCGCGCGTCTTGAGTTGCGCCTGGGTTGTCCGCAGGATGTCACGCAAGCTGCAAATGCGACAGTGCTTCACGGCTTGGCCCGCCGCCTCGTGCGCGGCCTCGTGAATCGGGCTCTTGTCGGAATCGAGCGAAACCAACAAGCCATCCGCGTCCGTCTGGTAGTGCAGATGGCGCATCACGAGGGGCATGATCTTCAACACCGCTTGCCAGCCGCTCCGGTACTGAAAAACATCCAAGCCCACCACTTCCGAGGTCGCCCCCAGCAGGGCTTCAGCCAGAATGCGCAAGGCCGCCTCGTCGGCGGGCGATTCGCTCAGGACGGCCAGCTTCATGTTCGGCTCGGAACGCCTCCCAGCACGCCGCTGTACCAGGCATCTCCCAGTGGAACGTCCCCTAGAATTTCTTCCATGTCAGGGCGATCCATCAAGCGATGGAACTTTGCTTCCAGCCCGACTTTTTCGGCCACTACGATCTCTTCGGGGTGGTCGGTGTACTGATCGAGAAAGTACGGCGATTGCGTGGTGGCGATTACTTGGACTGGCTGACGGGATTCGTCAAAACAATCCGGGTGACTGAGCCTGTAGAATGCGTCGCGAAGCTGCCGAAGTAGACGCGGGTGAATCGCCCGTTCGGGTTCTTCAATCCCGATGACCGGGGGCGGTTCCGGAAGATACGCGAGCGTCAGTATCGCCAGACCGACCAATGTGCCGTGCGATAGGTTCAACGCAGGAATTACATAGTGACCGATCCTAGTCCGAAGTTTGATTGAGCGCGTGCCTTCGGAATGGGTGACGAATAAGATGCGGTCGAATTCGGGAAACAATGCTGCAAATTCGCGGTTCAGGGCTTCAAATCGCTCAGGGCTGTTGTCGCGAAGTTGATCCAAGACAACAGCCAATCCGCCTCCATCCTCGGACAAATCAGTTTGTGGATGCAGTACGGCAGGTTTCAGAATCGTGCTGGGATTCAGTGAGAAAACCCGAACTCGGGATAAGAACGAGTTCAGCTTCGCCTTATGGGAGCCGACACCAACTGAGAGCGATCGTTCGATCTCGCCGCCAGTAGTCTTCCAGATGCAGTTGATCGAATCGCCCTCAAATTGGCCGCCCAAGTGAGCCAGCATTTGTACGGGCGCATCCGTTCCAACGCTGGCAATTTCAGCGTAGGGAAGGCGTTTTGGGTCTCTAAGTGCAATCAACCCTTGCAAGGCCGTACTCTTCCCACTCCCATTCGCGCCGACGATCAACGTGAACGGCCCCAGCGGCAGCTTGGCGTCCTTCAGCACCTTGAAGTTCTTGAACTCGATGGATTCGATCATGGCCCGCCCCACATCCTCCGGGGGCTAACGCCCCCGGCTCGCTCGCTTGAATCAGCTCAACCCGCATCATACCCCAGGTTCGGCGCTAGCCAGCGCTCCACTTCCGCCAGCGGCATCTTTTTGCGGGCGGCGTAGCTTTCCACCTGGTCGCGGAGCAGCAGGTCCACGGCGAAGTAGCGGGCTTCCGGATGGCCGAAGTACCAGCCGCTGACCGAGGCCGCCGGCCACATGGCAAAACTGTCCGTCAGCTGGATGCCCGTGGCTTGCTGGGCGTCGAGCAGTTGCCAGAGCTTGGCCTTTTCCGTGTGGTCCGGGCAGGCGGGGTAGCCCGGCGCGGGCCGGATGCCCCGGTACTTCTCTTCGATCAGGTCGTCCTTGCTCAGCTTCTCCTGCAAGCCGAAACCCCAGTCGCGGCGGGCTTGCTCGTGCAAAAGCTCGGCGAAGGCTTCCGCCAGCCGGTCGGCCAGGGCCTTGGTCATGATCGAGTTGTAGTCGTCGTGCTCGGCGTCGAACCGGGCGACGAGGTCGTCCGTGCCGATGCCCGTCGTCACCGCGAACGCGCCCAGGTAGTCCGGCGTGCCTGTCGGCGCGATGTAGTCCGCCAGGCTGCGGAACTGCGTCTGCCCTTCGCGCTCCCATTGCTGCCGGAGCATGCACAGCCGCATGCACTCGTCTTTGCGCTCGTCGTCCTGCCAGATAATGAGGTCGTCGCCGTCGCGATTGGTCGGGAAAAAGGCATAGACCGCCTTCGCGGTCAGCAGCTTGTCTTGCACGATCCGGTCCAGCAGGCCCTTGGCGTCGGCGAGCAGCTTCGTCGCTTCCCCGCCCACGGTCGGGTCACTGAGGATGGCGGGGTACTTGCCCTTCAGCTCCCAGGCCATGAAGAACGGCGACCAGTCGATGTATTCGACGATGTCGCTCAGCGGGAAATCGCGCAGCGTCTTCGTGCCGAGGAAGCTCGGCTTCGCCGGGGGTGTCTTCGACCAATCCGGCTGGAACCGCTTCGCGAGAGCGTCCGCGTAGGGCACCAGTTTTCGCTGCTTGCGCTGAGAGTACGCTTGCCGGTCCTTCTCCTGGGCGGCGCGGTTCTCGCGGTCGAGTTTCTCCCGTTCCTCGGGCCGGATCAGCCGGTCCACGACCCCGACGCAGCGCGACGCATCCTTGACATGCACCACACTCTGGCGATACGCCGGTGCGATGCGCACCGCCGTGTGCTTGGGGCTGGTGGTCGCGCCGCCGATCAGCAATGGTATCTTGAAGCCCTCGCGCTCCATCTCCTTGGCGACGTGGACCATTTCGTCGAGCGACGGTGTGATGAGGCCGGACAGCCCGATCAGGTCCGCGCCCTGCTCGCGGGCGGTTTGCAGGATTTTCTCGCAGGGCACCATCACGCCCAGGTCGATGACGTCGTAGTCGTTGCAGCCCAGCACCACGCCGACGATGTTCTTGCCGATGTCGTGGACGTCGCCCTTGACCGTGGCCATGACAATCTTGCCGCGCGCCTGGCGGACCGCACCGCCGCGCTCCGCTTCCATGAAGGGCAGCAGGTACGCCACCGCCTTCTTCATGACGCGGGCGCTCTTGACCACCTGGGGTAAGAACATCTTGCCCGAACCGAAGAGGTCGCCGACGACGTTCATACCGTCCATCAGCGGGCCTTCGATGACGTGCAGCGGCCGGGCAAACTGGTGCCGGGCTTCCTCCACGTCCGGTTCGATAAACTCGTCGATGCCGTTGACCAGCGCGTGCTTAAGGCGCTCGACTACGGGCAGGTTGCGCCACGCTTGAGTCTGAGCGCTCCCCTTGGGGTCGCGGCTAACCGCCTTGATCGTGTCCGCGAACGCGGTGAGTCGGTCGGTGGCGTCGGGCCGGCGGTTGAGGACGACGTCCTCGACGCGCTCCAGCAGTTCCTTCGGGATCTCGTCGTATACTTGCAACTGGCCGGCGTTGACGATGCCCATGTCCAGGCCGGCCTTGATGGCGTGGTACAGGAAGACCGCATTGATGGCCTCGCGCACCGTGTCGTTACCCCGGTAAGAGAACGACACGTTGCTGACGCCGCCCGAGGTTTTTGCTTCCGGCAAGAGCTTTTTCAGCCGCCGCACGGCCTCGATGAACTCGACCGCATAGTTATTGTGCTCCTCCAGGCCAGTGCCGATGGTCAGGATGTTCACGTCGAAGATGATGTCGCCCGGCGCAAAGCCGACCTGTTCGGTGAGCAGCTGATAGGCCCGCTCGCAAATAGCCACCTTGCGGTCGGCGGTCACGGCCTGGCCTTCCTCATCGAAAGCCATCACGACCACGGCGGCCCCGTAGCGGTGGATCAGCCGGGCTTGCTCCAGGAACTTGTCCTCGCCTTCCTTCAGGCTGATCGAATTGACGATGCCCTTGCCTTGCAGGCACTTCAGGCCGGCTTCGAGGATGTCCCACTTCGAGCTATCGACCATGATCGGCACTTTGGCCAGGTCCGGCTCGGTGGCCAGCAGGCAGAGGAAGCGCGTCATAGCTTCCTTGCCGTCGATCAGGTCGGCGTCCATGTTGACGTCGAGGATGTTCGCCCCGTTCTGCACCTGCTCGCGGGCGACCGCAATCGCGGCGTCGAAGTTGCCGTCCTTGATGAGCCGCTTGAACTTGAGCGAGCCGGTGATGTTGCAGCGCTCGCCGACCATGACGAAGTTCGTCTCCGGCCGGACGGTCAGCACCTCGTCGCCACAGTAGTAGGAGTACGGCGGCAACACCGGCACGCGGCGGGGCGCGACGTTCTCGACTTCGCGGGCAATGGCGGCGATCCATTCGGGCGTGGTGCCGCAGCAGCCGCCGACGAGATTGACCCACCCCTGTCGGGCAAACTCGCCGAGGGCCTTCGCGGTGCCGTCGCGGCCGAGGCCGACGAAGCCGCCCATGCCGTCGGGCAGGCCGGCATTGGGGTAGCAGGAAATCGGCTTGCGCGCCAGCCCGGCCAGGCTCTCCAGGGCGGGGCGCAGCAGATCGACGCCGACCCCGCAATTGAAGCCGACTGCCAGCGCGTCGAAGTGCGCCACCGAAACGTAAAACGCCTCGGGCGTCTGGCCGAATAGCGTCCGGCCGCCCGGATGATAGATGGTCCCGGAGACGATGGTCGGCAGGTCGATGCCGGTGTCCTCGCGGAACTTGTCGATGGCGAACAGGCACGCCTTGAGCACCAGGATGTCGTTGCCGGTCTCGACCGCCAGCAGGTCCACGCCGGCTTCCGCCATCGCGGCGATCTGGCCGTAATAGCTCTCCACGAAGTCATCGAAGGAATAGGTGCGGCTGCCCTGGTCGGCGCGGCCCGGTTCGTTGTAGAGCGTCTTGTTGGTCGGCCCGATGCTGCCGGCCACGAAGCGCGGCTTGTTGGGGTTTTTGCGCGTGAACTCCTCGGCGACGCCGCGGGCGATCTCGACGGCTCGGACGTTGAACTCGCGCACGCAGTCTTGCAGGCCGAATTCCGCCAGCGACAGCGCGTTGGCGTTGAAGGTATCGGTCTCGACGATGTCCGCGCCGGCCTCGAAGTAGGCGCGGTGAATGTCCTCGATCATCCGGGGCTGGCTGAGGACCAGGGCCTCGGTGCAGTTCTTGAGCGGCACCGGATGGTTCTTGAAGCGGCTGCCCCGGTAGTCTTCCTCGGTGGGGTGCTTCGAGTAGATGAGCGCGCCCATCGAGCCGTCGAGGACCAGGATGCGCTCGGCCAGGAGTTCTTCGAGGATCGCCCGCGTGCTGGTGGCTGTTTGTAACATCCTGTGTCGTGGGTCCGTTGGGTTAGTGGGTCCGATGGCGGGCCGCGACCGCTGCGGCAAACGTCGATCAGCGGACAGGGATCGGCTGACCCGTATGGAGCGATGCCGCCTGGGGCGCTGCGGCGAGTCGGTTCCAGAGCAGATGCAGGACATCGGGGCCGCGCTGACCGAGCCAGGGCCATTCGGCTGGGCCGTCCGGCGGCGCGGTGTACGCCCCCGTCTGGAGGTCGGGCGCGAGGCGATTGGCTGCTTCCAGGCAACGCAGCAGATTCAGTCCTTGAGCAGCGGCGGCGCGACTGGCAGGACCGCGCACCAGCTGGCTTTCCTCCCAGAGCAGCGCGCGGAGGAAGGCTTCCTCGGCAACCGTCAGCCGACTGTTTGCCGTGTTCATGTCCATGCGTAGTCCTCGAAGGCTTGTCGGCTGACTTTCTCCCTGCGAATCCAGCATCCCGGAGATTATACACGAACTGCACCCGGCGGAATGGTCGGGCGAGGCCTACTCATTGGCTCGCCATCGAACAACCCAACTGCCGAATGCCCAAGCAACTAACGCCAGTCAACATCCCCAGTCGCGAAGTCGATGATCGGCTGCGAAATCTCGACCGCTGTTCCGTCGGGCTTCACCATTCGCCAACCTGCTGCGAACTCTTCAGGAAATGGCCAATCGGTGACACCGTCATCGCTTGTGGCCTCTCGGTGAAGGTACTCCATCGCCTCGCGCAATTCAGGAGGTATCTGATTGATCGATACCTTTCCGGACATCCAGGGGAAATCCGACCAACCAGCGTCGGTGATGCGTCCGATAAGTTGATCCTTCCAGAACAGTTGCAACGGCTCATCGGTCACCGACTTCACCTCGCCTTCACATCCGAGTCCGTAGGCCACTCAACATCGGCTGGAGTTTCGTGCCAGCGAGCGACGGCCAACCGACAGGCTCTACAGTTAACTCATTCTTCGCCAATAGTTTACGCATTTCATTGGCATTTGCAATCCGGCGCGTCCGCCGCCCAAACCCCTTGCCCACGCAGCGATTTGGCCAAATCCGCCGCCCACCCCGGCGAACCATTCCATAGCAAGTGATTTGGTTGCAATCCGCCCCGAAGCGGACCACAATACACGAGCAGTCCTCATCCTCCAAGGAGATCGAATCATGGGCCTGTGGGATAAGCTACGCAACGAGCTGATCGACATCGTCGAATGGACGGAGCCGTCGCAGAGCGACATCCTCTGCTACCGCTTCCCGCGCTACAATAACGAAATCAAGATGGGCGCGAAGCTGACCGTCCGCGAGGGACAGGCCTGCGTGTTCGTGAACGAGGGACGCATCGCCGACGTCTTCACCCCTGGCATGTACACCCTGCAAACCCAGAACCTGCCGATCCTCTCGACCCTGCTCGGCTGGAAGTACGGCTTCAACTCGCCCTTCAAGGCCGAGGTCTACTTCGTTTCCACCCGCCAGTGGACCGACCAGAAGTGGGGCACCCAGAACCCGATCATGCTCCGCGACCCGGAGTTCGGCCCGGTGCGCGTCCGCGCCTTCGGCAGCTACGCCTTCAAGGTCGCCGACCCCGCCACCTTCCTTCGCCAGCTGGTGGCCACGGACCCATCGTTTGAGACGTTCGAGATCACGAATCAACTGCGCAACATGATCGTCTCGCGTTTCGCGGACGCCATCGCCCAGCTGAAAGTGCCGGTGCTCGACCTGGCCGGCAACTACGAGAAGGTCGGCGGGCAATTGCAGCAGCGCTTCTCGCCGGACCTGGCTGCCATCGGCCTGACGCTGACGGCGTTCTACATCGAGAACATCTCGTTGCCGCAGGAAGTCGAGAAGGCCCTCGACGAACGCACCAAGATGGGCGTGCTCGGCGACATGCGCAAGTTCACCGAGTACCAGTCGGCCCAGGCCATTCGCGACGCAGCGCAAAACCCCGGCGGCATCGCGGGCATCGGCGCGGGACTGGCCGCCGGCTACGGCGTCGCCAACCAGATGTCCGGCGCGCTGGCTGGCGTGGGTGCGGCCCCGGCCGCGCCGCCGCCGCTGCCGTCCGCCGCCGCCTTCTACGCCGGCATCAACGGCCAGCAGCAAGGCCCCTACGACATGGCGACGTTGCAGAACATGGCCCGGCAGGGTTCCTTGACCCGCGCCACGATGGTCTGGAAGCAGGGCATGTCCGGCTGGGCCGCCGCCGAAAGCGTGCCCGAGCTGGCATCGCTGTTCGCGTCGCTGCCGCCGCCGCTGCCGCAATAGTTTTCCGGAGAGTTTAGCCGCGCGGTCGTT
>JAEUIF010001301.1 GCA_016795185.1 Planctomycetia bacterium
CGGCCTTGCTGGACACAGCCGTCGCCAGTTGCACGGTCCGCGTGTAGATTTCGTGCAGCGCCTGGTCCTTGGCGGTTTCCAGCTCGCGGTGCAGACGGTCGCGCTCGGTCTGGATTTCCTTGCGCGCCTCGGCGATCATCTCGTCCTTGGTGTGCTTGGCGTCGCGGCGCGCTTCCTCGATCATCTCGCGGACGGTTTCCGCGCCGGCGTCGAGCTTCTTCTGGAGTTCGACGCGCACCTTCTCGGTCTCGGCGCGGGCCAGCTTGGCTTCCTCCAGCGCGCCGTGAATCCGTTGCTCGCGCTTGTCCAGGCCCTCGATCAGCGGCCCCCAGGCATACTTCTTCAGGACGAAGAAGAGGCCCAGGAAGACGATGATCGTCCAGACGCCCAGGTCGAAGCGCGGCTCGAAAATATCGATGCCGCCGCTCTTGTGTTCGGCGTGCTTCTCGGCCGCCGCCAGCAGGGGCGACGCGCCGGCGGCCAGCCAACCGTAGGCCAGTACCGGCAACCCGCTCCAACCTGGCCGACGCCCGGATGGTGTCGCAGCGCTCATCCGATTGCTCCTCCCCTTGCCGCCGCGCCCCCGACGGGCGCGGCCCAGGCGGTCAGAACCCGGTGCGCTGATTGACGAGCAGGCAGATCAGCAGCGCGAAGAACGTGGCACCTTCGAGCAGGGCGGCGATGATAATCATGGCCGTCTGGATGTTGCCGCGAATTTCCGGCTGGCGCGCCATGCTTTCGAGGGCGGCAGCGCCGATGCGACCGAAGCCCAGGGCCGCGCCCACGATAACCAGGGCCGCGCCAATGCCCGCGCCCACGCCCGCGCCGGAGAAGACCGAGGTCTGCGGAGTCGTCGTCGTTTGGGCCAGGGCCGGGGAAGCCGTCACCAGCACAACCACCGCGACCAGGCAAAGCATCTGCATGGCTTTCATGAAACCGATTCTCCTGTCAATGGGTGCTTCAAATCGTCCGGCCGGCGCTCCCTGGCCGCCCGGACGCGCTTGCTTCCGTTAGTGCTCGGGGTTCGTCGCCATGCCGGTGAACAGCGCCGTCAGGAAGACGAAGATGTACGCTTGCAGGAAGGCGACGAACAACTCCAGTAGACTGATGGCGATCACGCCGACGACGCTGGCGAAGGTCACCGTGGCCCAGATGGCGTCGTGGGCGTGGCGCGTCATGAAGATGAAGAACAGCACCGACGCTACGACCATGTGCCCGGCGAAGACGTTGGCGAACAAACGCACGGCCAGCACGAAAGACTTGATGAAGGTGCCGAAGAATTCCAGGAAGAAGATCATGATCTTGATCGCGTAACTTAGCAGCGTACCGAACCCGAACATGGGCGGAATGTCGATGTTCATCCACATCGAACCGAGGTAGCCCTGGAACCCCATCTTGCCGATGGCCGAAACGTGCAGCAGGAAGAAGCTGCAAATCGCCAGCGCCCCGGTAACGCAGATGTTGCCGGTCGGCGAACCCATGAACGGGATCAGGCCAAAAAGGTTCAAGGCGAGGATGAACAGGAACGCCGTCCAGATGTAGGGCAGATAGCGGTCGCCGTCGTGCAATGGATGCGCTGGCGCCTTCGCCGGTGCATGATGGCCTGCCGCATGATGAGCGTCGCCGTGGTGCGCGTCGTGCTCGTGGCCGTGGTGCTTGCTGTCGAGGTTGGGCCGGACCACGTCGTCGCGGATGAAGAGGATGAGGGCTTCCAGCGCGTTCCACAGGCGGCCGCGCACCGGCTCGCCGTCCTTCACCCGCTTCGCCAGGCCGATGAACAGTAGCGAAATCAGGATCGCGGACAGCAACTCCACGACCATGAAACGGGTCGGAATGCGAAAGATAACATCCTTGCCGAAAATTTGATACGGGCCGAACTCGAACCAGCCCAGCGGAATGATCAGACTGAACTTGCTGTTGTGGAATATATGCCAGTCATGCTGATCCATGACCTCGTGCGCGGGGCTCGGTTCGTGAACGTGGTGGGCGTCGTGCTGCGCGTCTTTATCCTTGGCGTCGTGCGCGTGGCCGGCATGCGGATCGGCAGCCAGACCCGCGTCGGGCACCAGGGCAAGCAGCAGAAACAGGGCGGCGAGCAGGCCAATCCAACGCATGATATGCTCACTTGCCTGGCAGCGTTGCCGGCGATTCCGCCGCCATGCGGCCGATGACCAGCAGGACCACTTCCAGGCCGAGGACATACAGGTAGAAGACCAGGACCCAGATCCAGAAGGCGAGCGGCTGAAAGTACGGGGCGTAGGTGCTGAGCAGCAGACAGACGGTCAGCACCGCGAACATGCGCACACCGCTGCCGCCCAGTATGAGCAGCAAATGCTGTTCGGACGCCTGGGAGCAAGCCCAGTTGGCAATCACCAGCGTCAGCACCGCCGGCACCAGACACAGGGCCATCGCCACGGCGGAGTGTACCAGGGCTTCATCGCCGCCGAGTCGGCTGGCAGGGTAGGCGGCCAGCAGCCAGAGGCCGAGCGTGCCGCCGATCAAGAGCGCTGCCTGCCGTCCGGTCATGGTGCGTCCGGTTTTCGCTTCGAGGCGTCGATTTCTTCAAAGCGCTTCAACATGGCGAGCAGATGCAGCAAGCCACCGCCGAAGCCGACCACCGTGCCGATGATCGCACCCCAGGGCGACCAGCCCCAGTAATGATCGACGGCCACTCCCACCACGATCGGTACGACCATCTCCGCGCCGACCTGAGCCAGCGCTACCAGACGGCCCATTTCTTTCGGGTTGGAAAGGCCAGGAGGCATGAGTCGGAGTTCCCAGGCCCGCCGATCCGCAGCCATGCGGGGGTATTGTCCGACCCCTCGGACGAAAGTCAACCCGCGCTCGTGCTTTTTTTCACGAAGTCGGATGCGATTGCGCGTCGCCTGGATGGAAGGCTGCCAACTCCTCGACCAACCGCCCGGCAAGTAGCGATTTCGCCAGCAAACGAGCACAAATCGGCGCGAGCAGCGTGCCTTTGCGGTAGTGTCCCGCGCTGATCCAGACGTTGTCGAACGTGGGGACTGGCCCCATGTACGGCCAATCGTTGGGCGTCGCGGGACGCAGACCTGCCCAGGCATGCGACAGTGCCAGCCCGCCGACGGAGGGCACCAGTTCGATGACGCGATTCAAGATTTGCCGCAGACTGTCGAGCCGCACCCGGTCATCGAAGCCTGCCTCTTCGACCGTGACGCCGATGGCCAGTCGGCCGTCGGGCCACGGAATCAGCAAAGCGTTGCCCGCGTGCAACGGTGTCTGCACCGGCAGCTGCGCACACTCGGCCATTAGCATCTGGCCCTTGACCGGCCGTGTCGGCAGCTTGAGGCCGAGCGTGGCCGCCAGAGCGCCGCTCCATGCGCCCGCCGCCACCACGACGCACTGTGGCCGATAGGTTTGGCGCTCGGTATGGACCGCGACCAACCGCGTGCCCTCGCGGTCGAGTTGCATGACGGGTTCATGCTCGCGGACCTCCACGCCGCGCATTGCCGCGGCGCGCCCGGTCTCGCGTACCAGGAAGGCCGGGTCCAGATGGCAATCGTCGGGATAGAAGCCTGCGCCGAGCACGCGGTCGCATAACGCGGGCTCGCGTGCGCGGAGTTGCCCGGCGTCGAGCCACTCGGCGCGACGGCCCGGAAACGCTTCGGTAGACAGCAATCCGCGTACCTGTGCTGCTTCCGAGGCATCGAGACAAACGGTGAGCAAACCCGTCTGGCGATAGCCCACGTCCTGGGCACCGTCCGCATGCAGTTCGTCGAGCCATTCGCGGTAAAGCAGCGCGCCGCGCTGGCAGAGCACCTGCAACGGTCCCGGCGGCGACGGGCCAAAGGTCGGCGCGAGCAAGCCCGCCGCTGCCGAGGATGAAGCACAGCCGACCGCGCCGCGCTCCAGCACGACGACGCTCGCCCCCGCGCGCGCCAACTCCAGCGCCAGGCTGCAACCGACGATGCCGCCGCCGATGATGAGGTAGTCGGGTGTCGTGGTCATGGTGCAAAGATAAAGCCCACGGGAATGGGGCCCGTGGGCTGGTGGTCGGTCACGACGGAAGAGTTTTAGAGTCTGTCCCATCAGGTTTCTCCCCTCGCCCCTTGCGGGAGAGGGGGCGGGGGTGAGGGGTGGAAGTGCCCGTGAATTTGCCGTTTACCCCTCACCCCAACCCCTCTCCCGCAAGGGGCGAGGGGC
>JAEUIF010001336.1 GCA_016795185.1 Planctomycetia bacterium
CGCTGGTGGGGGGCTCGTGTGACGCCGCGCCCGTTGCTTTCGTTGTTCCGCCTTCCGGGGGCTAGCGACCCGCCGCCTGATGGCGGGACTACGAACAATCAAAACGAGGTTCGCCGGGCCGTTGCCTGCGGGCAACGCGCATGGTGGGACTGTCGGCTTATTTCGGCACCCTGCATGGGGGAAATAGCGACCGCGACACGCGGCAGGGGCGCATCGCATCGCGCCCGTCGCTGGGGGAAGCCAGCACGACCTGCACGCTGGGGAGAGCGTGCGCCGCGGGACGGTGGCGAAGCCGCGAGCGGCGTCTACTTCACGATCTTGAAGCCGTCGTCGTGCAGGCAGACCAGGCCGCCATCTTCCATCAGCAGGGTGTAGCGGAGGTTGCCGCCGTTGTCCTGGTGGATGCAGACGACCTCGCCGGTCTTGCCGGCTGGGTAGCCCAGGGGATGGCCCTGGCGCAGCTGGGCTTTCTTGCCGAGCAGGGCAGTGGCAAACGAAGGGGCGTCGCTCATGGGTGCGATCCGGGGTTCAGGAAAACAGTTCAGCAACCTGGCAACGAAAGCCGGGCAGCACATCCTCGACCTGGACGACGGCGTTTTCGTGCAACAGCAGCCCCTCGTCCAGCGAGCGATAAATCGTCAGGGTGCGGTCTTCGGGATCCACGACCCAGACCATACGTACCTCGCGCGCGAAGTATTCCTGCATCTTCTCGCGGATGCGCGCCAGCCGGTTGTGGGGCGACAGCACTTCGACGCACAGGTCCGGCGATGCCTCGGGGTAGCCGAGCGGCACCACGTTCAACGGCAACCGTTCGGCGCTCCAGTAGCTGACGTCCGGCCCGCGCACCGTATCCGGCCCGCGATCCGTTCGCACGCCGGTTTCGACGACGGCGCGGCCGAGGCGTGTGGTGCGGGCGTATTGATCCAGGACCGAGTAGGTCCGTCCTTGACACAATCCGTGCCGAAAGCCTGGCATACACAACGTGACCACCTCCCCTCGCACCAGTTCGACTTTGCAGCCGGGCGGACCGACGTAGGTGAGGAATTCTTCCGCCGTCATCAGTTTGTCGGCGATGCTGGCCATGTGGTTTGGCTCTCCGTGGTCTGCGCAGCCAGGGGCTGCCGCTTCAACCCGGAATTGTAACCCATTGCCGGTCGCGCGCCGATTCGAGAATGGCGTCGAGGACCAGCTGGGTGCGGTAGGCGTCGCGGAAGTCGGGCTGGGCCGGCTTGCCTTTCGCGTAGCCTTCGAGGAAGTCGGCGATCTGATGGACGAACGAATGCTCGTAGCCGATCTGCAAGCCGGGCACCCACCACTTGCCCATATAGGGGTGGTCGCCGTCGGAAACGTGGATCGAACGCCAGCCGCGCAGGATGCCGGGGTCGCGGTGATCGAAGTATTGCAGGCGGTGCAAGTCGTGCAGGTCCCACTTGATGGAAGCGTGCTCGCCGTTGATCTCGAAGGTGTACAGCGCCTTGTGGCCCCGTGCGTAGCGGGTGGACTCGAACAGGCCGAGCGAGCCGTTGCCGAACCGGCACATGAAGGTGCAGGCGTCGTCGATGCCCACCTTCTCGACCTTGCCGGTGAGATTGTGCTTGCGCTCCTTGATGAAGGTCTCGGTCATGGCGTTGAGGTCGCGGATGCCGCCGTTGAGCCAGAGGGCGGTATCGATGCAGTGGGCCAGCAGGTCGCCGCTGACGCCGCTGCCCGCCGCTGCCACATCGAGCCGCCAGAGGCCTGCCCCGCCCTGGGGCAAGTCCGCCGAGATGGTCCAGTCCTGAAGGAAGTTGGCACGGTAATGAAAAATCTTGCCCAGCTTGCCTTCGTCAATCAGCTGCTTCGCGAGGGTCACGGCCGGCACCCGGCGGTAGTTGTACCAGACCATGTTCGGCACCTTGGCCTTCTCGACGGCCTCGGTCATCTTGAGGGCTTCCGGCGCGTTCATGGCCAGCGGCTTCTCGCAGAGGATCATCTTGCCGGCGGCGGCGGCGGCCAGGGAAATCTCGGCGTGGGTGTTGTTGGGCGTGCAGATGTCGACGGCATCGATGTCCTTGCGTTCGAGGAGCTTGCGCCAGTCGGTTTCGATGGATTCGTAGCCCCACTGGTCGGCGAACGGTTTGACCTTGTCGGCACTGCGGGCGCAGACCGCCTTGAGGACCGGCCGGTATTCCAGGTCGAAGAAGTGGCTGACCTTGCGGTAGCCGTTGGAGTGCGCCCGGCCCATGAAGCCGTAGCCGATCATGCCGATATTCAGGGGCTTGCTCATCGGAGAGAACCTCAAAAAAAGGATCGATTGCGTGCGTATTGCTTTCGGACTAAAGTAGGGCCAGGGCCACGGTCGATCAGACGACAAGGCCCATTCTCACCATTTCCGAAAGGAGGCCGGTCATGTCGTGGATTGCACGCAACGCGCAGTCGCCGAGCCTCCTCCCGGCCCACGCCTAGCGCGCCGGGGCGGACAGGCTCACCCACCAACCTACTGGCTCGATGGCCGGGCGAACGCCTGCCGTCGAAGGTCTGTCCACACCCGAACGCGAGAGCATGTATGCGCTTTCAAAAACCTCGTCATAAACGCAGGCCGAACCGGCAGGCTATCGACTTGCTATGTACTCAGACCGGCCCCGAAGATGGCATCGACCCGCGCTATCTGCGGCGCGATCCCACCGGCCAGCGGGGCGGGCGCAAGACCCTACAGCTGTGCAAGCAAGTCGAGCGTGCCCTGGGGCTCGTCCTGGCCGCCGAGTGCGGCGATCCGGTGCTGCAAGGCTTGCAGGTCATCGCCGTCGAACCCGCGCCGAGCAGCGCCCGGTTGCTGATTACCGTCTGTCCCGCGCCCGAACACGACGGCGAAGGG
>JAEUIF010001401.1 GCA_016795185.1 Planctomycetia bacterium
ACCGGGTCAAGATCACGGCGGACGATGTGACCTTGCGGCACTGCGAGATTCGCAACGCCACCGGCAATGGCGTGGGCGTGTTCGGCAAGAACGTGGTCATCGAGCACTGCAAAATTCATCACCTGCTGAACTCGAACTTCAAGGAGCAGCACGACGCCCACGGCATCACCGGCCGCTGGGACCGGGTGACGATTCGCAACTGCGACATCTTCTACGTCTCCGGCGATTGCATTCAGTTCGACCCCGACCGCAAGTCGACCGGCGAGGTACTGGTGGAGGACTGCAACCTCTGGACCGGCCCGCTACCCGAGGACGCTGGCGGTTTCAAGAAAGGCGAACGGCCCGGCGAGAACGCCTTCGACTCGAAGACGCCGGACAAGGGGCCGCGCTGCCGGGTGACGTTCCGCAATTGCTACTTTCACGGCTGGAACCAGCCAGGCCAGATTGGCTTGCTGGCAGCGCTGAACCTCAAGGAGAACGTTCATGCGCGTGTCGAGCGCTGCCTGTTCCGCGACAACGAGGCGTGCTTCCGCGTGCGCGGCCCCGGCAGCCGGGGTGGAGCGCTGGTGGAGATCGAGGATTGCGCCGTCTACGACTCCAAGATCGCCGTGCGCATGGAGGACAAGATCAAGGACTTGAAGATCGAGCGACTCGGCATCGGCGCTGGGGTTCAAACCAAGTATCAGAAGGCGGGCGGCGGCACGGGCGAGGGATATGTCAACCGTGGCGAACACGAAGCGCCGCCGTTCGAGCAATTGCTGAAGAAGGGTTTTGTGCGCCCATAGTGCATCGTCACATAGGATGTTGCCCGAAGGAATGCTGGGTGGCACGTCCCTCGGTACTCCGAGGGCGTGCGAGTCGCTCCCCACGCCCTCGGAGTACCGAGGGACGTGCCACCCAAGTATAGCCTTGCGCAACAGGTTGCTTGATTTTGCACTAGTCGCCGCGTTCGGCGTCGCAGACTTCCAAGAGACTTTCCATGAAGCATCTCCTGCTGACCGTCTTGCTTGGTGGCTTCCTGCTGGCTGACTCCCTGGCGGCCGACTGGCCCACCTACGGCGGCGATGCCAGCCGCACCGGCTACACGGCCGACGCACTGCCCGCGAAGTTGTCGCCGCGCTGGGAGCATCACGCCACGCACGCGCCCATGCCCGCGTGGCCGCGCTCCGACCGGCAGCCCTTCGACCGCGTGGCCCATCCGGTCATCGCGGGCGGCCTGCTGTTCTTCGGCAGTTCGGCCGACGGCACGATCCGCGCCCTGGATACGGCGACCGGGCAGAGCCGGTGGACCTATTACACCGATGCGCCGGTGCGCTTCGCGCCGGCCGTCTGGAAGGATCGGCTCTTCGCCGTCAGCGACGACGGCTTTCTCTACTGCCTGAACGCCGCCGACGGCAAGCTGCTCTGGAAGAAGCGCGGCGGGCCGGATGGGCGCATGATCCTCGGCAACGACCGCATGGTCTCCTGCTGGCCCGCGCGCGGTGGTCCCGTCGTCGTGGAGGACCGGGTCTACTTCGGCGCGGGCATCTGGCCCTCGGACGGCATCTACTTCTATTGCCTGGACGCCGCGACGGGCAAGGAACTCTGGCTGAACGACCGCTCCGGTTCGATCTACATGGGCCAGCCGCACGGCGGGGCCAATGCCCATAGCGGGGTGTCGTCGCAGGGCTACTTGCTGGCGCACGGCGACCAGTTGCTGATGCCGACCGGCCGCGCCGTGCCGGCTTCCTTCAAACGCACCGATGGCGTCTTTCAATACTTCCACTTGCAGCAGTACGGCCACAAGGGCGGCACCACGACGCTGGCGACGGGCGACCATTTCATCAACGGCGGCTTGCTCTTCGACCTGAAGACCGGCAACAGCCTCGATGTGGTCGGACCAGGAGTTGTCGCGGCCTCGCCGGAGGGCGTGGCCACCTCGACCCTGAAGGGCGTCACCTTCTCGAAGTTCGCGGACAAGGAACGGAAGGACAAGAAGGGCGAAACCATCAAGTATCGCGGACTGGACAAGGTCTGGACGGTCGCCGATGCACCGGGCGGCACGGCGGTCATCATCGCCGGCCAGCACGTGATCTCCGCGGGCGGCAAGCAGGTCGTCGCGATCGATCGTAAGTCGCAGGCTCGCGTCTGGTCCACGCAGGTCGATGGCAACGCGCACGGCCTGGCCGTGGCCGACGGCAAGCTGTTCGTCAGCACGGATGCGGGCACGATCTACTGCTTCGATGGCACAAACGCCGCACAGCCGGCGGTCATCCGCGCCGCCACGCAGGCCGCGCCTTACGGCGAGAACTCGGTGTGCGCCACCGCCGCCCTGGAGATTCTGCGCAAGGCGGATTTCACCGAAGGCTATTGCGTCGATCTCGGCTGCGGCGACGGCGCGCTGGCCTACGAACTGGCCGTGCGTAGCAAGCTCCAGATCTACTGTGTCGATAACGACCCGGCCAACGTGGCGCTGGCTCGCCAGAAACTCTCGGCTGCTGGGCTCTACGGTGTGCGCGTCGTGGTGCATCAGGCTGACCCGGCGAAGACGCCGTATCCGAAGTACTTCGCCAACCTCGTCGTGTCGGGCCGCTCGGTGACGGCTGGTCCGGACGCAGCGCCCAAGGATGAGGTCCTGCGGTTGCAGCGGCCCTATGGCGGCGTGGCGGTGCTGGGCAAGGTCACATCCATGCAGCGCACCGAGCGCGGCGCGCTCGCAGGGGCCGGCAACTGGACGCATCAATACGCGGACCCCGCGAACACCTGCTGCTCGGCCGACACACACGTGAAGGGCAAGCTGTCGATGTTCTGGTATCGCGACAGCGATTTCGATATGCCCCAGCGACACGGACGCGGGCCGGCACCGCTCTATCTCGACGGCCGACTGTTCGTCGAAGGCTTGAACGGCCTGCGCGCCGTGGATGCCTACAACGGCCGCACGCTCTGGGAATTCCCGCTGGATGGCATTCTCAAGCCCTACAACGGCGAGCACCTGATGGGCACCGCCGGCACCAATAGCAACTATTGCGTGACGCCGGACGGCGTCTACGTCCGCACCGGCGACCGCTGCCTGCGGCTTGACGTGGCCACGGGCCGCAAACTGGCGGAGTTCACCGCGCCCAAGTTGCCCAACGGCAAAAAGGGCGTCTGGGGCTACATCGCTTGCGAGAACGGCAGCCTCTTCGGTTCCGTCGTCAACGAGGAACACGTCGTCAAGTGGTCGTATCAGAAGGCCGACATGGGCGCGCTGTTCACCGAGTCCGCACTGTTCTTTGCCCTGGACGCGGTACGCGGCACCGAACAGTGGACCTTCAAACCGAAGAACTCGATCCGGCACAACGCCATCGCCATTGGTGCGGGCAAGGTCTTTCTGATCGACCGGCCAATGGCGGAAATGGACCGCTTCGGGCTCGACAAAACCAAGGAGATTTCTCGCGAACATGGCAAGGGCGAATTGCTCGCCCTTGATGCGGCGACGGGCAAGACTGTCTGGAAGAGCGACGACAATATCTACGGCACGCTGCTGGCGCTGAGCGTGAAGCACGACGCCCTGCTGATGAGCTACCAGCCGACGGCGTTTCGGCTGCCCTCGGAGAAGGGCGGACAATTGAGCGGGTTCCGCGCGTCGGACGGCAAGCGACTCTGGGACCAGAAGGCCAGTTACACCAGCCGGCCCGTCATCAACGATGCGACCATCTATGCCCTGGGCGGTTCGTGGGACATTCGCACCGGCGAGGAACGGTCGTTCAAGTTCAAGAAATCTTACGGCTGCGGCCAGCTGGCCAGCTCCGCGCACCTGATGGTCTTCCGTTCCGCGACGCTGGGTTACGTCGACGTGAAGGTCAGCGAGCGGGTCGAGGACTACGGCGGCATTCGGCCCGGCTGCTGGATCAATGCCATCCCGGCGGGCGGCGTGGTCCTGGTGCCGGATGCATCCGCGGGTTGTCAGTGCAGCTACTTGAACCAGGCATGGATCGCCTTGCAGGCCATCGAGTAACGCGGCCGGGCGAAACGTGCTATGCTTGCAGGCAGCGCCCGTTGCCCCGCTGGGTCCATCCATGCCCACCGCCACCGCCGCCAGCCTGGTTGCCGCCCTGCGCCAGCACCACCTGCTGGAAGCAGGGCAACTGCCTGAACTGGCACGACTCCAGACACGGCTGGCGGACCCCCATCAACTCGTCCAGGAACTGCTCAAGCGCGGCTGGCTCACCGCCTATCAATCCAAACTGTTGCTGGCCGGGCGCGCCGCTGACCTCGAACGGGGCCAGTACACGGTCCTGGAACCGCTGGGCGAAGGCGGCAACGGTGAGGTCTTCAAGGCCCGGCACCGTTCCATGCAACGCATCGTGGCCCTCAAGCTGCTCCGCAAAGAGCAACTGGGTGACGCCGATGCCGTCGGCCGCTTCTATCGCGAGATCGAAGTCCTCAGCCAGATTGCCCATCCCAACATCGTGCATGCCTACGATGCCGGGCCGGTCGGCTCGTCGCTGGGCCTGGCGATGGAGTATGTCGCGGGCGTGGATTTGGAGCAAATGGTCCAGAAGTCCGGCAAGCTGCCCGTCGAACGGGCCATCGACTACATTCGGCAAGCAGCCTGCGGTTTGCAGCACGCCCAGGAACGCGGGCTGATTCACCGCGACATCAAGCCGGCGAACCTGCTCGTCACGCAGGTCCAGGGGCGAGCGAGTCGCGACAAGAAGACTTCGGGACTCAGCACCTGTCCGTTCGGCCTGGTCAAGATTCTCGACATGGGACTGGCCCGCTTGCAGCAGCCGTTGCAGGGCAGCCGGACGGGCAACCTGACGGTCCTGGGCGGCAGCGGGCTGACGCTCGGCACGCCGGATTACATGTCGCCGGAACAGGCCCTGGATTTCCACAGCGTCGATACCCGCGCGGACATCTACAGCCTGGGCTGCACCTTTTACTTTCTGCTCACGGGCCAACCGCCGTTTCCGGGTGGCTCGCTGGCGCAGAAGCTGATGAAGCACCAGCAGGCGGAACCGCAGTCGATCCGCGAATTCCGCAACGACCTGCCGCCCTGGCTGCCGGCGGTGCTCGACAAGATGCTGGCCAAACGGCCGCCGGATCGTTTCCAGAAGCCGGGCGAGATCGTGCAGGCCCTGGCGTCGTTCGAGACGCCGCAGCCAGTATCGGCCGCCGAGCGCGATACCAGGGCAGGGTTGAGTTCACAGGAGATGACGGCCCTTTCGCTGCCGGCTCCCAACCGTTCGCGCCGCCGTCGGCTGCTGGCGCTGCTCGTCGTCGCTTTCTTGTTGGCGGGCGGCGCGCTGCTGGCGGTGGGGCTCGGTACCCGATCCGCGCCGACGACGGTAGCCAGCCATGTTGCCCCGACCACGCCGACACCGGTTGCCGTTGTTGAAGCCACCCTGCCGGGTACGTCCCCCGCGCCGGGCGGGCTGGTCACGAACATTTCCGCGCTCTCGAAGCGCCGGTACGACGTGGCCGTCGCGCGGGTCCGTGCCAACTTTCGGACTGACCGCCAGTACAAGTTGACGGCGCTCAGTCCGGGACTGGACGGCGCGATCCTGTTGCGTACCGCCAATGACGACAAGCGCGAAGCGGCCCCGAATGCCCTGAGCTTCTCCCTGACCGCGCCCGCCGTGGTCTACGTAGGCTACGATAACCGCGGCGCGGTGCTGCCTGCCTGGCTGGCCGACGGCAGCTGGCAACAGGTGCAGGAAACCATCGCTTGCTCCGACGGCGATGCTGCCATGTCACCCATCAAGGTGTTCGCCCGCCGCTATCCGGCCGGAATCGTGAGCCTGGGCGGTAACTTGCAATCACCAGCCAAGGGCGCGGGCTCCAACTACGTCGTCATCATCAAGCCACAATAGCGTCGCTCGGCGCGGCCTGGCACACCGCCTGGCAAGTCGGGCACCGCCGCGTTACAATCCAGCAGACCCGTCAATACGACATCCGCCAATCGGCTTGAGGATAGGCGATGACACAACCGGAAGCCGGCTCCTTCACGCTGTTTCGCGTGGCCGGGATCACCGTGTTCGTTCACTGGTCCTGGTTCCTGATGGCTTACGTGCAGTTCAAGCTGCAAGGCGAGGAATACTCTGGCCCGGCCTGGGTGGTCATCGAGTACATCACGCTGTTCGGCATCGTCCTGCTGCACGAGTTCGGCCACGCGCTCGCCTGCCGGCAGGTGGGCGGCAGCGCCGAGCAGATCGTGCTCTGGCCGCTGGGCGGCATCGCCTATGTCGATCCGCCGCCCCGTCCCGGCGCCTGGCTCTGGAGCATCGCCGCCGGCCCGCTGGTCAATCTCGTGCTGGTCCCGGTCACGGGTTTGCTTGTGGTGCTGGGCAGCGCCGCCGGCTGGAAGGAGACCTTTCCCGATCTCCAGTACTACCTCGTTTCCATCGCGGTCATCAACCTGATGCTGCTCATCTTCAACATGCTGCCGATCTATCCGCTGGACGGCGGGCAGATTTTGCAATCGTTGCTCTGGTTCGCGGTCGGCCGTCCGCTGAGTTTGAAGATTGCCAGCATCGTCGGCGTGGTGGGCGGTGTGGGCCTGATCCTGCTGGCGCTGGCCGGAGGCAGCATCTGGATGGGCATCATGGCGGCGTTCCTGACTTACCGGGCCGCCATCGGCTTCAGTCACGCGAAAATGCTGCAACAGATCGCCGAGATGCCGCGCCGTCCGGGGTTGTCATGCCCGGCCTGCCGCGAAGGTGCGCTGCAAGGAGACTTCTGGCGCTGCCCGCAGTGTGGTCAGCCGTTCGACATGATCGCCACGCAGGGCCAGTGTCCGCAGTGCAGCGCGCAGTTCGACAGCATCCTTTGCCCACAGTGCGGCCGGTCCCATCCTGCCGACGCCTGGCAGCAGGCGGCGACCGATCCTTACGCCGGACGATCAGGCACCGGAGCGTGACATTGGGCGCGGACGCGAATCGTCTCGAGGCGAGCGGCGGGCGTGAGCCCGCTGTTTGAAGTGTCAGCGGCCGTATGGACCAACAGCGGGCT
>JAEUIF010001423.1 GCA_016795185.1 Planctomycetia bacterium
GAGTCGCTCGCCGCCTGAAGGCGGAACTACGAACCACCGTGCTAAACCGCGAGCGGTTTTTATGTGGGAAAGGACTCCCCGCCATGCGCATCTTCGTATCCGCCGGTGAACCGAGCGGCGACCTCCACGGCGCGAACCTGATTCACAGCCTGCGCCGGCTCCATCCAAATGTTGAAATCGTCGGTTTCGGCGGCGACCGCATGGCAGCCGCCGGCGCGGAACTGCTCTACCCGCTCTGTCAGTTGTCGGTGATGTGGTTCCTGCGCGTCATCCTCAACATTCATCTCTTCCTCGATCTGCTGTCGAAGGCCGACCGCTACTTCAAGCAGCACCGGCCCGACGCCGTCGTGCTCATCGATTACCCCGGCTTCCACTGGTGGCTGGCGCGGCGGGCGCACTTTCACGGCATCCCGGTCTACTACTTCGTCCCGCCGCAGCTCTGGGGCTGGGCCGGCTGGCGCGTCGAGAAGATGCGCCGCTGGGTGGATCACGTGCTCTGCGCCTTGCCGTTCGAGGAAGCCTGGTATCGGGAGCGCGGCGTCGCCGCCCATTACGTTGGCCATCCCTATTTCGACGAACTGGCGGAGCAGCCTTGCGACGCCGCGTTCATCGCCCAGCAGCAGGCGCGGCCGGAGAAGATCGTGGCGATCCTGCCGGGCTCGCGAAACCAGGAGATCCACAATAACCTCTCGACGCAAGTTCGCGCTGCCGCCCGCATCCACGCGGCCCGGCCAGACGTGCGCTTCCTGATGGCCTGCTACAAGGAATCCCAGCGTGCCCATGTCGCCGCCTACGTGCGCAAGAAGAACCTGCCCATCGAAGTCCACGTCGGCCGGACGCCCGAGATCATCCGCCTGGCCGACGCCTGCCTCGCGGTCTCCGGGTCGGTCAGCCTGGAACTGCTGTATCAGCTGAAGCCAACCGTCATCGTCTACCGGGTGTCGCCGCTCGACCTGAAGGTCGGCAAGTTCTTCAAGACCAGCCGCTACATCACGCTGGTCAACTTGCTCGCCGACGCCGAGCTGTATCCGGAATTCCTGACCGACCACTGCGAAGCCGAGGGCATGGCTAACCACGTGCTGCGCTGGCTCAACGAGCCGGAACAGCACGAAGCCCTCCGGCAACGCTTGCGCGAGGTGCGCGACCGCGTGGCTGAGCCAGGTGCCTGCGACCGTGCCGCCCAGTTCGTGCTGGCGGCCCTGGCAGCGCTGGCCAGGTCCGCGGCGTGATTTTCCACTTCCCTGTCACAATGCGAACAATCCTCGGTACAGGAGATTGAAGGGCCTGGCCGCGACGGAGCGGTTGGTCGCTTTCAGTTCCTCCATCCCCGGCGGGGTGGTTCATCATAGTGCATGCCGAGGAGTTGAACCGTGGCGGTCACAATCAAACATATCGCCCTGTACCGGGACGTCTGGGGCAAGGGCAAGCTGAAGAAGAATACCGACATCATTGGCCTCGACGTCCAGAACGTGAACATCGAGGTCGAGGTGGAGGGGACGGAGTTTCCCGAAACGATTGAGGTTGAGTTGCGCACCCGCGAACCGGGCAATCGCTTCAGCAAGCGTGGCACGGTGCGCACGCCGCTGAAGTACAGGCTCCAGCGCACCGGCAAGAGTGCCTGGTATCTGAAGCAGGTGCCGTTGCGCGAGGTGGCCTCGTTCTGGCAGACGGAAACCGGTGTGCTGGAAGTGGCCTCGGTCGTCCGCTTCGGCGGCACCAGCGACGTCCACTTTCGCGGGCCGCTGATCAACAAGGGCTGGAACGTGCGCGGCGTGGGCAAGCAGCCCGGCTCGCCCGGCGGTGAGACCGGCAACGACGCGCTCGAACAGCCCGACGCCCTGAAGCTGCTCTTTGCCGGCGGCGTCGAGGTTTTGGAGGTTTCCGTCGTCCAGCAGCCCGGCTGGAAGATCAAGAAGGGCACGGACTGGGGCTACGTGCGTAGCCCGGCGGACATCTTCTACTACAGCGGCCACGGCGCGATCTGGAACGGCAAGATCATCCTGCATCCCAACCACGACGATTGGTGTACTCCCGAAGACATCCTGCATAACTGGAAGATGAAGGGCAACACCAACAGCCCCGCCGACCTCGACGTGCTGATCCTCAACGGTTGCAGTCTGCTCAACTGGGAAGCAAAGACCGGCCACAATCCGATGGCGGAGCACCAGAAGGACATCCCCGAATCCCGCAACCTGGCGCTACGCTGGCAGCAGTTGATGTGCAACCGGAAGGGGCCGTTGAACGTGCTGCTGGGCAACTACGACAGCGCCCCGCTCGACCACAATCCCGACAACCCGAACGGGTTTTCCGGCAACAAGATCGCGGCCCAGTTCGGCCACCTGGTCGCCACCGAATTGAAGCACGACTGGGACAAGTACGCCGAGGCGTGGCTGAAGGTCAATCGGCCGACCCGCGCCGCGGCGGCCATCGACCGCAAGGGTTACTGGTTCACGGCCAAGGACGGCACCACCAAGGGGCCGTTTCCGCTGCCCTGATGCCAGGGACCAACAACAAACCGCCTTCGGCTGCCACGTGTGGGCGGCAGCCGAAGGCGGTTTTGCGTTCCAAGTCTTCGACGTGAAGACTCAGTTCGCCGAAAGGCGCGTGCCGGGCCGGATTTCCAGCAGGTCGATGCGCACCTGGTCGCCGATGGGCGTGGCGGTCAGCGTGCAGCGGCGGTTCTGGATGGTAACCGGCACATTCTGCGGCAGGCGCGATTCGTGCCAGATGACGCGGTCGCCGTCCCGCAACTCCAGGCGGTACTGCCGTTGGTTGTTGACGCAATCGCTCGGCATGGCCGGCAGGGAGAGAACGGCCGAGCCCGGCACCGACAGCGCGGCTGTCACCGGCGTCGCCGGCCGCACGAGCGGCGAGTGCTTCTCCTCGACCAGGCGGGTATCGATCCGCGTCGGTTGCGCGGGGCGGCCCTTGGCCAGCAGGCCCGCTGCCGGCTTGAGCAGTTCGCCCGTCAGCAGGGCGCTTTTGCGATCGGCCGCCACCTTTACTTGCAAATTCTTCAGATTGCTGGTCGTGATCGGCTCCAGGCGCGCTTCGACGACCTCGTAGCCTTGGCGGGCGGGAATAGCACGTTTGATATTCTGCTTGTCCGCGGTCCCGGTGTAGCCTTCGGTGACGGTGACGGCGCGCTCGGAGCGCTCGACCTTGGTCATCTGCTCGCTGACATTGAGGACCGCCGTCAGCATGCCGGTGGGCGGTTCCTCGACGTTGACGATGACGCTGCGCTCCTGAGCCTTCTTCCCGTTGACCGCCGCCATCTTGATGACGTAGCCGCCCGGTTCGGTGAACGTGACCAGTCGCTCCTGGTCGGCGGGCGGGTCGCTGACGAACTCCAGCGGCCGGTCGCTGTCCAGTTCCCAGACGCACAGGGCGGCGTTCTGGGTCCGGCTCACCAGCCGAAAGGTCGCCGGCGCGAAGCTGTTGGCGCTGACCGGCACGGCTTCCAGACTGACGATGGCCGGCGGTTCGACGACGGCCGGTTCCAGGTTGACCGTGACCGTCCGTTCGCTTTCCTCGTTCAGCAGGTTGCGGACCGAGAGCTTGACTGTGTAGGTGCCCGGCTTGACGTAGGTGTGCGTCACCGAGTCCTGCTCCGCCGTGACCGGTTCCAGCGGCGAGCCGTCGCCGAAATCCCACCAGCCTTCGCCGCGAGTCGAGGAACGGTTGTGGAACATCACCGTGAGGCCCTTCAGGTCCACGGCGAAGTTGGCCACCGGCTTGGACGGCTTGACGGCCTTTTCGATCAGGGGCGACAGGTACATCATGAACGCGCCCGACATCAGGCCGGCGATCGTGCCGATCATGGCCTTGAAGAAACCGCCCTTTTTCGGCGCGGCTTCCTTCTTTTCCGCAGACGAGTCCGACATGCCCGGCCTCCTTGCGCGAAACGGATCCCAGAACCGGCGGCAGAATACGCGATGGCGGGCGCGCGCGTCGAGAGATGTTTGGCCGGTGTTGCGGCAAGCCAGATAATTGTGCGTAGCTACGGCGGTGCAGCGCGGTGGGCGTTGTCGTGCAGCCCCGGAGGGGCGGCAGAATGTAGCCCAGGGCGCAAGCCCTGGGTATCGGGCCGACCGACAACAAAAGCCCCGGAGGGGC
>JAEUIF010001444.1 GCA_016795185.1 Planctomycetia bacterium
CGTCCCTCGGTACTCCGAGGGCGTGCGAGTCGCTCCCCACGCCCTCGGAGTACCGAGGGACGTGCCACCCAAGTAAAGCCTTGCGCAACAGGTCGCTTGATTTTGCACTAGAGCAGTTCGCGGCTGGGTGTAGCACCGGGCGCTATTGGTCCGCACAGCGGACCCTACCGCATACCGGAGGGGCCGCTGTGCGGACCGCTACAGCCGGTCGCAAAATGCTCCCACGATCCTTCATCGGCACGCAGCGGTGCCGTCGGCCAGGCCGCACCTACAATGCGGGCATGGAATTCGCCGTCCTCTGCCTGGTGGCCCTGCTGATCGGCGTCTCGAAGGCGGGCTTCGGCGGCGGCACCGGCATCCTCGTCGGGCCGCTGCTCACCCTGTTCTTTCCCGCGCGCGCTGCCATCGGCCTGATGCTGCCGATGCTCTTCGCCTGCGACGTCATCTCGCTCTATCCCTACTGGCGCAAATGGGACACGCGCAACGTCCTCATGCTGCTGCCGGGCGCGCTCGCCGGCATCTGGCTGGGCGTCCAGGTGCTGGGTGAGTTGGACGACTACTGGCTGACCAAGACCATCGGCGGCCTCGCCGTGGGCTTCGCGCTGTTGCAGGTCTATCGCGACTGGATCGTGAAGACTGAAACCGTCCTGACGCCGAAGTGGGGAATCGCCCTGCCCATCGGCTTCGGCACCGGCTTCGTCTCGACGCTCTCGCACGTCGGCGGCTTGTTGACGACCATGTACCTCATTCCGCAAAAGCTCGATGCGGAGCGCTTCGTCGGCACGACCACCGCGCTGTACTTCCTGGTGAACCTCGTCAAGATTCCACCGTACATCGCCATCGGCCTCCTGAAGCCCGAAAGCTTCCTGCGCGACCTGCCGCTCTTTCCCGTCGTGCTGCTGGGCACGCTGCTCGGCGTCTGGCTGAATCGGCGCGTGCCGGGCCAGTGGTTCGCGCGGGTCGTGCTGGTCTTCGTGCTGCTGACCGGCCTGACGTTGCTGGCGAAGTGAGGCCAAGCCGCCAGCGGTAATTGCACGCGGTGCTGGGTGCCATGCCCACGGCTTTGCGTGGGCATGGGAACCTTGCAAGCGTTTCATGCCCACGCAAAGCCGTGGGCATGGCACCCCAACCTCTGATTGAGCAAGATGTCTCTTGCACCTGCGCTAGGCTTGTGCCGGTTTGTTCCGCCAACTCTAATGCCACAGGCGGCAATTGCACGCGGCGCTCGCGCCGGCTACGATGGCAACCGCCTATTGTCCCGAGGGCCGCTGCCATGCACCGCCTGCCTGCTTTCCTCTGTGCGCTCATCGTTGCCATGCTGCCATTGACGCTCAGCGGAGCCGACGATCCACCCCTGCAACTCACCTTGCGTACGCGCGTCAAGGCTCCCGGCCAAGACGTTTATCAGGCCGTGGAAAAGAAGGCGGCCTGGAACCCCCGGAAGACGGCGCTCATTATCTGCGACATGTGGGACGACCACTGGTGCAAATCGGCGGCGCTGCGCTGCGGGGAACTGACCGGGCCGATCAACGCACTGGTCAAGACGGCGCGCGGCCGCGGCGTGTTCATCATCCATGCCCCCAGCAGCGTGACCGCGTTCTACAAGGACGCGCCGCAACGCCAGCGGGCGCTGAAGGCCCCCTTCGCGGCGACGCCCGTGCCGCTCGTCACCGAGGAACGCTGGGGCACCGCCTGGTACTGGACCGACGCCCGCCGCGAAGGCGTGCTGCCCATCGACGATTCCGACATGGGCTGCGATTGCAAGACGAAGTGCAAGATTCGCGAGGCGTGGAGCCGGCAGACGCCTGGCATCGAGATCGCGCCGGACGACGCCATCACCGACAACGGCCAGGAAACCTGGAACCTGCTGGCCGAACGCGGCATTGACCACGTCCTGATCTGCGGCGTCCACCTCAACATGTGCGTCCTCGGCCGGCCGTTCGCCATCCGGCAAATGGTCAAGCTCGGTAAGCAGGTGGCCCTGGTGCGCGACCTGACCGACACCATGTACAACCCGGAACGGCCGCCGGGCGTGCAGCACTTCGCCGGCACCGACCTGGTCGTTGAGCACGTCGAGAAATACTGGTGCCCGAGCATCGTCAGCACGGACCTCACTGGCAAGCCGGCCTTTCGCTTCAAGGACGATCCGCGCGGCAAGTAAGGAGCGGGCTGGACGGCCGTCGCGCGACGCCGGAAAGGGGTTGCCCGGCGGAGGGGCTTTGCCTAAGATGGACCTTTTCGCGGGCCTAACCGAAAGCTGCTGGCCGTATGACGTTCGTCGCCAACTTGCCAATCTCCTTTCCGTGGTCCTGCGTTTCGGGCCTCCTGTGCCGCGGCGTTTTCCAGACCGAGGCGTGCGGCAGACTCCGGTTTGTCTCGAAACGCCGGATCGGTTATGGTGGGTCACGGCAAGCAGTCGCGGTGAGCGACTGTCAGGGACCTGCCTGATGCGGCCGCCCCGCCCAGGCAGTGCCATGCCGCCGGCGTTTCATCCAGGCGATCGGGCCGCCCGGCCGGTCCGGATCGCACCTTCAACCTTCGGAGTCAGGGAATGGATGATGTGATTCAGGCCAAGCTCGCGGTGCTGGGGAATGAAGTCCGCGACGCGGCCATCCCCGATCAGTGCAAGCAAACGACGCTCTGGTGCCTCAAGCAATTGCCCGCCCTGTATGCGAAGTTCGGCCTGACGAACGAAAGCCGGTACAGCGAGGAAATCACCCGCCTGGTCCAGGGCCTGGTGGTGGAACTGAACGGCAAGGCCAGCGGCGCGGATGGCCAGAAGCTGGCGACGACGATTCCGGACAGCCTGCGTTCGCTGCACGAGGAATTCGGGCTTCCAGAGCTGACTCTGAAAGCGCCGCGTGTGACCGCAACTCGATCCCGAAAGACTGGTTGATGCCATGAGAAAGAGCAAAGGACGACGCAAGGTAGGCCGGAAGAAGCGCCGGATGCGCGCGAAAATTCGGCACCGCAAGTAACGGCCGACCTCAACGGTCTGGAAACCAGCCTGGGCTGACCGGCGTCCGCGCCGGTCGGCCCTTGGTCTTTGTCCGGCATGAAGCTGGAGCGCTTCGCGGCGCGGCCCTGCCGCTGTCGGTGCGTACCGCGCGGCACGATGTCGCCCTTCCCATTCACCCAGCCTGCGCATCCTGCTGCATCGCGAGGGAAAGTACCCCGCCACGGAGTGGCGGGGTACTTTCCCTCGCGGCTGCGCCGCTCGTGCCGGCGCAAAGCGACGGGCTACTAATTAGTGCCTTGTCCAGAGAGTGGTTGCCTGAAGTACGTCGGGCTTTCCAGCCCGACCGGTCGCGCCAGGGGCTCGCTGCGCCCGCTCGACGACACCGCGGATCACCGGCGCTGCCTGTCGGGCTGGAAAGCCCGACGTACTTCAGGCGGTCAGGCAATCACTCCCTGGACTTTGCATTAAGGTGGATACGTATACGGCGCGGCGATGCCCAGCGGCAGGCCCAAGCCCCAGTAGACCAGCAGCAGCGATGTCCAGCAAACGAGGAAGCCGAGCGAGTACGGCAGCATCAGCGCCGTCACGGTGCCGATGCCCGTGCTCTTCACGTAGCGCTGGCAGAAGACGACCACCAGGGGGAAGTAGGGCATCAGCGGCGTGACGATGTTGGTGCAGGAATCGCCGATGCGATAGGCGGCCTGCGTCAGTTCCGGCGACACCCCCAGCTGCATCAGCATGGGCACGAAGATCGGCCCCAGCAAGGCCCATTTCGCGGACGCCGAGCCGATCAGCAAGTTGAATGCGGCGGTGATGAGCACGATGCCGCAGACGGTGAACGCGGGCGAAACCTCCATCGCCTTCAAAAATTCGCCGCCCTTGACGGCGATGAGAATGCCGACGTTTGATTCGCCGAAGGCAAAAATGAACTGCGCCGCCACGAAGGCGAGCACCAGGTAGTAACTCATGGTGCCCATCGCCTTGCTCATGCCCTGGATGACGTCGCGGTGGCTTTTCACCGTGCCCGCGACGTAGCCGTAGACGATGCCAGGGATGAGGAACAGCAAGAACATCAGCGGCACGATCGACTGAATCAGTGGGGCGCGCGCGACCAGCAACGCGCCGTCGGGTGTGCGCCACGGCGAGCCTTCACGCAGCGCCGTCACGCCCAGGCCGAGCAGCATGGCAGCCACGGTCAACAGGCCCGCCGTCAGACCGCGGCTTTCCGCCGCCGTCAGCGGATCGAGGCGCGGGGCATCGGCGGCGTCGCCGTCCACCGGGGACTGCCGCAGCCGAGGCTCGACGACGCGCTCCGTGATGAACCACCCCAGCAGCACGACCAGCAGGCTCGAAGCGGCCGTGAAGCCCCAGTTGCACAGCGGATTGACCTCGACCTTCGGGTCGATGATCTGGGCCGCCGTCTGCGTGATGCCTTGCAGCAGCGGATCGAGCATGATGGGAATGAAGTTGGCGCTCAAGCCGCCGGACACGCCCGCGAAGGCCACGGCGATGCCCGCCAGTGGATGCCGGCCGGCGGCGTGAAAGATCACCCCACCGAGCGGAATCACCACCACATAGCCACTGTCGCCCGCCGCATGGCTGAGAATCGCCACCAGCATGACCATTGGCGTCAGCAGGGAGTACGGCGTCACGTTCAGCAGGGCTTTCAGGCCCGCGTTGATGAAGCCGGTATGCTCGGCCACGCCCACGCCCAGCAGCACCACCAGCACCATGCCCAGCGGCGCGAACTCCACGAACGTCTTGACCATGCGCGACAGGAACGTCACCAGGGCCGTCGGTTCGAGCTGATTCTTGACCTGGATCGGCGCGGGCGTCTTGCCCGGTCCGAGCGTGCGCGGGTCGATCTCGGCGAAGTTCACGGATGCCAGCCAGGCCGAGGCAAACCACGTCAGGACCAGCGCGCCGAGGAACAGCAGGACCGGATCGGGCAGCTTGTTCCCCAGCCATTCGACGCGGTCGAGCAGCCGGTCGAGCTTGCCGCGCGGCGCGGGAGGACTGCCCTCGGTGGGGGCTGGTGGGACTGGTTCGTCAGCCATCGAGAAACTCCGCGGCAGGCGTTTGAAGTTCGTCGTTCCGCCTTCAGGCGGTCGAGCGACTCGCCGCCTGAAGGCGGAACTACGAACATCGGGACCAGTATGTTCCGAGCCGATTGTAGCGGACGCTGCGGCGGAGCAAAGCGGGAATGCGGCTCACTTCGTCTGAATGCGATAGAGGTGCTTTTCGGTGCGGATGAACAGCGCCCCGTCCGCCGCCGCATACGAAGCCAGCGTGCGTTCCTTGAGCGGGTTGCGGGCCAGTGACTCGAACGTCGTGCCGGCCTTCACGACCGTGCCGACGCCTTCTTCGCTCAGAAAATAGATCTTGCCGTCGGCGTGCATCGGTGAAGCGGAGTGCGCGCCGCCGAGGCGCTGCTGCCAGTGCAGCTTGCCCGTGCGCGCGTCCAGGCAGCTGGCGATGCCGAGGTCGGACACCAGGTAAAGCTCGTCGCCGACCAGCAACGGCGAGGGCGTCAGCGGCGCGCCCTTCTTCAGCGACCAGGCGATGTGCGATTTGGTCACGTCCCCCGCGCCGTCCACGCGGATGGCCAGGAATTCCGGCGTATCGTAGCCGGTGGACAGGAAGACCAGGCCGTGTCCGAACACCGGCCGGGGCACCACCGAGTAGCCGTCGCCATAGTTGACGCGCCAGAGTTCCTTGCCCGTCGCCGGTTCGTAGGCGCCGACCATGCCCGCGCCGGGGCTGACGACCTGCGTCTTGTCTTGCACGCGAATGGCCAGCGGCGAGCAGAAGGAGAACTTCTTGAACGCATCCGTGGCACGAGCTGTCTTCCAGACTGGCTTGCCCGTGGTGCGGTCCAGCGCCGCGACGAACTGCTGGTCCGCGCCGTCGCCGCTGAAGATCAGCAACTCGCCGACCAGGGCCAGCGTGCCGCCGTTGCCGTGGACCGGCCGGTAGCGCAGGTCGGTCTGCCGCCAGAGCAGTTTGCCGTCGAGGTCCAGGGCGGCGGACCCCTGATGGCCGAAGTGGACGTACAGCCGCTGGCCATCGGTCAACGGCGTCGGGCTGGCATGGCTGTTCTTTTCGTGGATGCGCGGCGCTTTCTTGCCTTCCTGGCGAAAGACTTCCTTCTCCCAGAGCCGCTTGCCCGTGCGGGCGTCGAGGCAGAGCGCGGACAAGGCCTGGTCGTCGTTGGCGCTGTCGGGCACCGGCACGCTGGCCGTCAGGTAGATGCGCCCTTCCCAGATGATGGGCGACGACCAGCCGGTGCCTGGCAATTCCTGCTTCCAGACGACGTTCTTGGTTTCGCTCCATTCGGTCGGCAGCGCGCCGGGAGCCAGGCCCTGCCCGGTAGGGCCGCGGAACTCGGGCCAGTTTTCCGCGTGCGCCACGGAACCGAGCAGGAACGTCAGGCAAACCATGCTGGCCGACAGGAACCGGATCACGCGCGTTTCCTCCGAGCTGTGCCTTGAGTGTACGTCGGGCTTTCCAGCCCGACAGGCAGCGCCAGCGGCAGATCGCGCCCGCTCCACTGCACCGCCAGGTCTTGCCGCTTCATGTCGGGCTGGAAAGCCCGACGTACCCTGGGCGTCTCACGAACCCACCGGGCACCCCGCGTCGAGATACGCTTGCAGCACGAGCTGCGCCGCCAGGCGGTCGCGGCGTTCGCGCCGCCGCTTGTGCGTCAGGCCCGCGTCCCAGAGGATGCTTTCCGCCTGGACCGTCGAGAAGCGTTCGTCGAAGTAGCTCACGGGCAAGCCGGTCTGCGCCGTCAGCCAGGCCCCGTAGGCGCGGGCTTCGACGGCCTTCTGGCCTTCCCGGCCGTCGTTGTGCATCGGCAGTCCGACGACGAAGCCCGCGATTTCCTCTTCCGCGATCAGTTCGCGGAAAAACTTCGCGTCGCGCTGCTCGTCCTGCCGCTGATAGGTCGCCAGCGGAAAAGCAATTGTGCGGCCGGGATCGCTGACCGCCACGCCAATACGCACTGTTCCATAGTCGATCCCGAGCATTCGGCTGCGTTCGTTCACAGGTACGCTTCCAGCCCTTTCTTCTTGAGCAGTTCCACCAGTTGTTTGACCGCGCCCTCGTCGCGCCGGTCGGCGACCAGGGTAACGTCGCCGTCCTGCACAATGAGCAGGTTATCCACGCCGACGGTGGCGATGAGGTGGTTGCCGTCGCCGGCCACCACGCAGTCGCGCGTCCGCAAGCCCGCGTGCTTGCCGAGAATCGTATTGCCGTCCGCGTCCTGCGGGTGCAGGCGTTCGAGCGCCAGCCAGCTGCCCACATCGTCCCAGCGAAACGGTGCCGGCAGCACCAGCACTTCGCGGGCATTCTCCATCACCGCGTAGTCGATGCTGATGCGTTCCAGCGCTTCGTACTCGCGCGCTAGCACCGCCGCACGCTCGCCGGTGGACCAGGCGGCGGCGATGCGCTGCACGGCGGCATGCAGCTTCGGCTGAAACTCTTCGAGCGCTGCCAGGATGGTCGCGGCCTTCCAGATGAAGATGCCGCTGTTCCAGTAAAACTCGCCGGAAGCCACGAACTGCTCGGCCAGTTCCGGGTCGGGCTTCTCGCGAAAGCCCTTGGGCTGCACGCGAAACGCCCCAACACCCTGCCGTTCCGTCACCGGCGCGCCGCGGTGGATGTAGCCATAGCCGGTGGCCGGGTACGTC
>JAEUIF010001471.1 GCA_016795185.1 Planctomycetia bacterium
TTTTGGGGGGCTGCGCCCGGGGGGGGGGGGGCTCCCCGCGGGTTTTCGTCCCATTCCACGGGGGGGCCCCCCCCCGCCGCTCGCCTGCAAAATCCAACCCGACTTCACTCTTCCTGAATGCCCAGCAGTTCCTTGATGCCCCCCCAGGCCGCGTCACGGGCCTTGTGGAACTTCAGTTCGTGCTGTTTGCGCAGCTCCACGTCCTTGGCGGGTACGTCCCAGTAGCCGCGCAACTCCCTGGCCTGGGCGCGCAGCAGGGCCGTCAACTCGCGCACCTGGCCCAGCCGTTTGCGGTCCTCGGCGTCCTCGATGGCTTCGTTGAGGCGCGTCAGTTGCACATCCACGGTATCCATCAGCGACGTGACGGTAGCGAGCAGTTTCTTGGCTTCGCCATCGGTGTAGACTTCATTTTCGACGGCGTCCGCCAGCATGCCGATGTTGAGATAACTCTGGTAGAGGTGACCGGCGGTCAGCCCACCGACGACTTCGAGGGCACGGTCGCGCGTCGGCGGCGCGGGGACAGGCGGCACGGGTTGCTGTGGCAACTTTTCCGCCGGAGGCACGACCTTCTCGACCGGGACGGGCTTCTCGGCGGGAGTGGTCTTCTCCACCTGCGGTGGTTCGGCGGCAGGCTTCTCCACGGGTGCGGGCGTATCGCGCGGCTGCGAGGTCGGCTCGGCGTGTGCCGCCAGCACTGCCTTCTTGAAGGCCCGCTCGGACGCACTCACATCGGCGGGTGCCGGCTGCGAAGTCGCGGGCGGAGCCTGCGCCATTCGGTCGAGGCGATCGATGGCGCGCTGGACGAGGTAGACGCTGACGCCCACGGCCAGCACAACCACAGCCGCCAAGCCCAGCAGCAAACGGGCGGTCCAGCGGCGCAGCCGGGCTTCACGCTCGCGCAATTCCTGTAACTGCACGGCGGCGTCCGGCGCGCGCGATTCGCGAACGTCGCGCACATCGCGGGTGCGAATTCGCGAACCCGTGCCGGTGTTTTCCGCGCTGGCCGGCGGGACGCTCTCGGCGTCCAGCGGCGTGGCGAGCGGGGCCTTGAAGGGAGTGCCGCGGGGATACGATGGAGTCCGGCTCATGGATCGTTCTCGCTAAACCGCAGGCGGAAACATTAGCCGCGCGGCCGGTTCAGGCCGCCGACGACCAGCGCGGGATGTGCGCCGCCGCGATTGCCGGGGTTGCCCGGTCCCGCGCCGGGGCCGTCGTTGACGGGCGGGTTGCCTGGCGGCTGAGGATCGACGCCGTTGCCGACGCCGTTGTTGCCCTTGACCATGACCTTGCCGGGTGGGGCTTGCTTCGGGCCGCCGCACTGGCCGCCGACGCCCGCGCCCGGGTGGCCGCCGACCTTGGGGCCACGGTTGCCCTGGGCGCAGAAGAAGCCGGGAACGCCGCCGGGCTGATTGCCGGCTGGGCCGGCGCAGCCCCGCAGATCGGGGATGCCGGGGCCACACTTTCCCGCCTGGAAGCCGCAACCACCTGCTGGGCCGAAACAGCCGCCGCCGGCCTTGCCGCCGAGCGGCAACCCTGCGAGGACACAGCCCGCCGGCCCACCCTGGGCAACGTGAATTCCTGGAACCTTACCGCAATCCGGCCGCCCACCCGCGCCACCGGGGCCGCCCTTGCCGGCTCCAGGGCCGCCAGGACCGCCCTTGCCGCAGGCTACCTGCTGCATGCCGCCGTGCAGGCCGCCCTTCTTCTCGCAGCCCCCCTTGCCACCGACAAACTTGCCCGGCCCGGAGCGTCCGCCACAGTCAGGGCGTCCGCCGGGGCCGCCCTTGCCGCCCAGGTTGCACTGCATAACGCCAGCGGGTCCACCCTTGCCGCCGCCGGGACCACCAGCGCCACCCGGTCCCTTGCCGCCCGCCAGACCACCGGGACCACCCGGTCCCTTGCCGCCCGCCAGACCACCGGGACCACCCGGTCCCTTGCCGCCGGGACCACCAACCTTGCACTGCATGCCGCCACCGTTCTTCGGGCCACCCTTGCCGACCTGGGCCAGCGGCCCGCCGCCGCCGTTCTTCTGATTGCAATGTGCCATGAACTGCATGCCGCCGCGCACGTTCTTGTTGGCGAATCCGCCATTGGGTCGCATACCGACTGCCCCACCGGGCCCTTGCTTGCCGGCAAACATCTGCTTGCCGCCGAAGCCACCGCCGCCCATCGGCCGGTTGCCGCCCATCGGCCGGTTGCCGCCCATCGGCCGGTTGAAGACCATCTTCTGCATGCCGCCGAAGTGCTGCCGCTGCGGCGCGCGGAACCCGCCGGCCGAGCCCATGCCGCCCCGGAAGCCGCGCCCGCCGCTGACCTGGCGCGTTGGGGCGCGCCGACCTGCCGCCGCAGCGTCTGACACGGTTTCGGGCAATATCGCGCCCGTCAGACACAGGCTCACACCCACCACGATCCAGCGACTGGGCCGATGCACGTTCATGGTGTCCTCCGCGAACCTACCGGTGTCACTGATGGCGATTTTCCCATCAGCCGTTACTTGCCCTTACCCTTGCCGAACGGCGGACCACCCTTGCCCGCGGGCGGACCACCCTTGCCGATGCCCGCGCCGCCTTTGCCGAGCATGCCGATCGGCGGACCACCCTTGCCCGCAGGGCCAGCCATGCCGGGCCCGCCCTTGCCGAAGGGCGGGCCGTCGCCCCCCTTGCCGATGCCGGCAAAGGGCGGAGGACCGTTGTCTCGGTCGCCTTCCAGGCCCTTGCCGGGCGCCATCTGTGCCTTGGCGGCGGCTTGCTGCGCCATGGCCGCGCCCATCTGCTGTCCCGCCTGCCCCTTCGCCATCCCCTGCTGCGCCATGGCCGCGCCCATCTGCTGCCCCGCCTTGCCCTGCGCCATCCCCTGCTGCGCGGCGGCAGCACCCTGCGCCATGCCTTGCTGGGCGGCGGCAGCGCCGATGGCCATGCCTTGCTGGGCCTGCACCATGCCGATCTGCATGCCGGCCTGGCCCTGCGCCAGCCCTTGCTGCGCCATGGCCATGCCCTGGCGCAGCCCGGCGAGCCCCTGCGCCATGCCCTGCTTCATGCCCGCCTGGCCCTGGCCCATGCCTTGCTGAGCGATCCCCTGCCCGAAGGGGCCTTGCGCCTCGGCCGGCTCGAAGGCCAGCAACCCCAGCGTCAGCAGCACCAGCAGAAATCGGCTTGCTCGCATCATTGGCGAATCCTCGCTTCGGTGTCGGGGGAATAGCGTGCGAAACGTTGAGGGCCTACTCTTCCTCGCCGCCCTTCTTGCCCTTGCTGGGCGCGGGCGACTTCTTCGGTTCGGGCGGCGGCAGCAGCTCCTTGCCGCTCGGAGCGTTGGCGGCGTACTTGATGAAGTTCATGCGGCCGGGATGGTCCTTGGCCTTCTTGGCCAAGCCCGGAGGCAGCTGCGGCGCGGGGGCCGGTTTGCCCTTGGCGGCTTCCGATTTCCCCTTGGGAGCCTCGGCCGGCTTGCCTTTCGGGGCCTCGGCGTACTTCAGCAGTTGCTTGGCCAGATCCGGGGGCAGCTTGCTGACGTCGATTTGAATGACGGTGGGCCGGGCTTCGGATTTGGGGCCTTTGCCCTTCCCGTCGTCATCCTCCGCGCGGGCGGCAGCCGCGCACAGCAGGCTGGCGGCCAGCAGGCCAATGATTGTCCGGATGCAAGTCGTCTGTGTCATGCCAGTAGCTCCTGACGGGACCGATGGGCGTCATCCCTTCCGCGAAGTACAATCCCTTGCGGTGCAGCGCCTCGGAACCCGTAGTCCACTTAAACGGCCAACGGTCGTTTTTGTTGGCAAAAACTTTTCCAACAAGTTCGGCCCTCGCCCGTTCCTAGATTGGCAGACAACGAGGGTACCGGTGCAGCCGTTCCCGGAAGACCAGCTGGTCGAGCAGGCGCGAGCGGGCAATCGTCAGGCGTTTGCCGCGCTGGTGGACCTCTATTGGCCGCGCCTGTTCCGCTGGCTGCACGGCATGACGGCCAGCAGCCATGCTGCCGAGGACTTGACCCAGGACGTCTTCCTGAAAGCCTGGTCCTCGCTGGCTTCGTTCCAGGGGACGATCGGCTTCCGCGCCTGGCTGTACCGCATCGCCAGCAACGCGCTGATCGACACCCGCCGCGGACCGCGCGGCGCACGCACGGCGGCCCTGCCGGACAGTCTGACGGCCCACGACCCCAGTCCGGCGGCAGTCGCTATCGGCCGCGAAAGCCAGACCTTGGTCCGCGACGCCTGCGCCCGGCTACCCGCCAAACTACAAGGCCCCTTGCTGCTGCGCACGCAGGAGGAGATGTCCTTCGAGGAAATCGCGGGCATCTACGGCGTGACCGAGGAAACCATCCGCTGGCGCGTCTTCAAGGCCCGCCAGCAATTGCTCAACGAACTGAAGCATTACCTGGACGGCCCGCAGTCATGAGGTGCAAAGAAGCTTACATCTGTCTGCTCGCGGCGCAGCATCCTCGCCGGCCGCCCGCCGAGTTGCGCGAGCACCTGGAACGCTGCGCCGCTTGCCGGAAGCGCCAGCACCGGCTGCTGGAGTTGGAAGCGGAAATCCGTGCCCTGCCCCAGCCGGAAGAAACGCTGGACGCCCGGCTGCGCTTTCAGGAGCAACTCGATCAGCTGCCGCCGCTGGCGGTGGTTCCCGCGCCAGCCCCCGAGGCGCGGCCGCGCCGCCGCTCCCTCTGGCCGTTCGTCGGCCTCACCGCTTGCGCCATGTTGGTATTTGGCCTGGCCTGGGTTCTGTCCCGTCCGTCCGGGTTGCCGGGGACGTTCGCAATCGCGACACGGCCCCGCACCCCCGGCGGGCCGGCGGAAGCCACGGTGGCGCGCATTCTGGAAAAAGACCTGCAACTGGCGGCGGCGGCCGACTCCCGGCAACAGCTGACCGCCCTGAACGACATCGCCGCCGAACTGAGCGTCGAGGTCCGCCGGCTGTCGCGCGAAGGCCCGGTCGAGGACGTGCTGCTGGTCGGCGGCTTATACGAGCGCGTCGTCTGCCAGGGTCTGGTGCGCCGCGCCCAGACGCTGCCGGCCGCCGAGCGCGAAGGGCTGGTGGCCGAACTGGTCAAGCAACTGGACCGTTCCGCCCAGGAAGCCGACGGCGCGGTCGCCGCCGCGCTGCCCGGCGCGGCCGATGGCCTGCGCAATCTCGCCATCGCTGCGCGCCAGGCCGGCGGCAGCCTGACCGGCAGCGCCGCGCCGCCCGAACCGCGCACCCCCGCCTGGCAGCCCGCCCAGTCGGGCACCCTGCGCGACCTGCTCGGTACGCTGGTACTTCAAGCCCTGCTGCTCGCCGAGGAGAACGACCCGCTCCGCCGCGCCGACCATTGCAACGCCGTCGCCGAGCAGTTAGTTCAGGGCATCCTGCTGGCCTCATCCGGCGGCGACTCGGCCCGCGCCGAGCATCTCGGCGGCCTGCTGGGGCACGTCATGGAGCGCGGCATCGCGCCCAACCTGGAACGCATCGACCTGAAGAACGCCGACCCGCCGCGCCGCGCCGAGGCCGAGCGCGTCGAGCAGCGCACCGGCCAGGCCGTCGAGGTGCTCCAGCGCAACCTGGAGAAAGCCCCGCCCGTCGCCCAGCCCGCCTTACGCAAAGCCCTCGAAGCGGCGGCCCAGGAGCAAGGCCCCGGCCAGCCTGGCAAGGGCAAGGGGAAGAAAGACAAGGGCGGCAAGGGTGGCCCGCCCGCGTTGCCGCCGGGGTTGCAGAAGAAAGGCTGAACAGGACGTCGCTTTCGCCTCAACCTGTCGCGTGACGGCAAAAATCAGCAGGCCCGCGGCCGGTTGCCCGACCGCGAGCCTGCCTCCCCCAAACATCCCGTGCGTCCCGGCCCCTCTGTTGCTTCTCAGGCTTGTCGTTTCGGGGGGGTTGCCGCCTGCGTACACCCGAATCGGCCCAGCCTTCCTGCTTCTCTACCCTCACATACAGGTCGAGCGCCAGACTGTGACGGAAATTTCGAGGAAATTTTCCGCGCAAAGTACAGCCGCGCAAACAATATCAAAGTAATACTTTACGTCCAGAAATCGCAGTCGAACCTGGGAGGTCGCGAACTTGGGTGGGGAGTCGGGCCAGCGATGTGAACAATGGGCGACCACCCACCAAGCCAAGAAATATCCGTCTGGCAAAGCGGTTCAAAAACCCTAATTTTCTGCCACTGCGCGCCAGAGCACGCTGGGATGCCGACCGTGCCGCAGAATGACGGTTTACCGTCGCCCTCACGAAGGCAGCCGCAGGATGTAGAGGGTGCCGTTGCTGTTGCTGGTGGCGAGATGGCGGCCGTCGGGGGCGAAGCTCAGGCCGGAGACGATGCCCGGCATCTGGATGCGCTGAAGTTCGACGCCAGTGGCGGCGTTCCAGCAAATGAGCTTGCCGGTGCGGTCGCAGGCGGCCAACCGCTGGCCGTCCGGAGAAACCGCCAGCGCGGACAGGCCGTCCTGAAAGGTCTTCGGCAACGGTCGCTCCTTGCCGCTGGCCACTTCCCAGACCTTGGCACCCGCGTACCCCCAGCCGACCAGGGACTGGCCGTCCGGCGAGAAAGTCAGCTGCATCGTCCCCTGCATGCGCACCAACCCGTCGGCCGCCACGGAGAACTTTTCCTGCCCGCTAGCGAGGTGCAGCACCTTCAGGCTGCCGTCCATGCCCGAAACCGCCAGCAGCTGGCTATCGGGACTGAACGCGATCCCGCCGATGGTGGTCTTGAAACTGAGGGCGGGCCGCGCGGGCAGTTCCTTGTGGTCCAACAGTGACCATAGCCGAACGCGGGCCGTGCGGTTCTCGACCGCAGCGCCGATTAATTCGACCGCCGCCAGCTTTTGTCCATCCGGCGACAGGTTCAGGTAGTACAGCGTCTGGGCGGTCAGGGGCAAGGTCGCCCGTTCCTGAAGCGTGCGGCCGTCCCAAATTTTCAGCTGACCCTGGAAGGTGGCCACGGTCTCGCCGTTCGGCGTGGCGCCGGCGGCCATCAATGTTTGACCGGGTGCCAGGGTCACGGACTCCTTGCGCGCGCCGCTGGCCAGGTCCCACAGCGACAGGCCAGCGGTCGAGCGGGTCAGCAAGGTTTGCTGGTCGGGCAACAGGGCCAGGTGCATGCTGGTCTGCGACGGCTCGACGAGGGCGCGGACCTGGCCGGTGAAGGCATTCCAGAGCTTGACGCCGCCGTTGAAGCCGCTGCTGGTCACCAGCGTCCGGCCGTCGCCCGCGAAGACGGCCGCCCCCGTCAGACCGCCGGACGGCAAGCCGGCGCGGATTTCCTGCGCGGTCGTCACATCCCAGAGCCGGACCAGTGCGTCGAAGCCGCCGGAGACGGCCAGCGTCCGGCTGTCCGGACTGAAGGCCAGCTGGCCAGCCATCAGCGCCGTGCCGACGATCACTTTCTCCGTGCCCGTGGCGACGTGGTGCAGACGGACCTGGCCCGCCGCGGAGATGGCCAGCGTCTTGCCGTCAGGGGCAAAGGTCATGTAGTAGGCCCGCGTGCCCCCCAGCTCGCGCACGGTCGGTTCCGCGCCGGCGGCGAGGTTCCAGATGCGCAGCTGGTTGCTGATGCCGACGGCGGCCACGGTCGGGGCCGTGCCGCCGGCCTGCACGGCCAGCCCGGTCAGGTACTCGTTGTTGGCCAGCGGGATGGAGTAGGGTTCGCGCGCGCCGGCCGTGTCCCAGACGGAGATCTCACCCCGCACGCCGGCGCCAACGACCGTGCGCGACCACACCGCCACCCACCGGCCGTCCGCCGAGAAGCTGTAGCCGTGGGCCAGGCTGGCACCCTCCAGCGTGCGTACCTCGGCGTTGCGGCCCAGGTGCCAGAGCCGGGCAGTGCGGTCGCCGGGCATCAGACCCATCAGGACCGCGGTCTGCCCGTCCGGCGCCAAAGCCACCACCCGGCCTTCGGCCTTGGGGTTGGGCAGCGTGAAAATTTGCTTGCCGCTGGCCAGGTCCAGCACCCGGACGCCCTGGCCCAGCCCGAACACGGAGATGGTCTGGCCATTGGGCGCGAAGGCCAGCGTGGCGGCGGCGAACGCCGGCCCCTCCAGCGGGATGGCCGTGCGTTGCTCGCCGGTAGCCAGGTTCCAGACACGCACCAGCCGGTCGCTGCCGATGGTCGCCAGCCATTTGCCGTCGGGGCTGAAGGCCGCGCCCTGCGTCTGCCCCCAGTGCCGGAAGCGCTGCTCGCCCAGCACCGCCACCACCTCGGTCGGCAGGTTCGGCAGGCGCTCGCTGGCCGGGATTTTGCCGGCGTCGAGCCGGTCGAAGCTGAAGCGCGCCGGCTGCTGCAATGAGGTGGTCCGCGTCGTGGCCTTGGCGAGCGGTCCGGTGGGCGCGGGTTGCGTGGCGGTGCTGTTGTTGGTATCCCCGGAGAACAGCACGAAGGCCAGCCCGCCGGCCAGGAGCAGGCCGACGACGGCGAGCGCGCCCAGGCCCACCAGCAGCCGGCGTTTCGTCCCGCCGGAACGTTGCGCCGGTTCCGCGGAGCGCTTCAGCGTGCGGAAGCTGCGCGGCGTGGCATCGGTCTCGGCGGCCGTCTGCGTCGGCTTCAGCGCCTGGGGCCGCACGGTAATCGCGTCGCCAGCGCTTTGCGCGAACGGCTGGAGCAGCACGGCGGCCTCGGCCGGCGTCTGCGGCCGTTCCTCCGGCTTCTTGGCCATCAGGCTGACGACCACGTTGACCAGGCCGCGCGGCACGTCCGAGCGCAGCTGGGGCAGCGGCGTCGGCGCTTCCAGCTGATGCTTGAACAGCTTTTCCATGCCCGTGCCGCCGGGGAACGGCACCTGGCCCGTCAGCAGGTAAAAGAGCGTACAGCCCAGGCTGTACAGGTCGGAGCGGATATCGACGGTGCGCGAATCGCGGGCCTGCTCCGGGGAAATGTAATCCGGTGTGCCGATGACGCAGCCGGCGTGCGTCAGTGTGGCGGTCGCCTCGGCCATCGACGGCTCGACGGCGCGGGCCAGGCCCAGGTCCAGTATCTTGACTGGCCCAAAGCCGGCCTTCTGCGGCCCGGTGCGCGTCACGATCAGGTTCGACGGCTTGATGTCCCGATGCACCAGCCCGCATTCGTGGGCGTGTTGCAACCCCAGCGCCGCCTGGCGGATGAACTCGCTCGCCTGGCTGGTCGCCAGCGGCCCGTCGCGCTTGACCAGCTTGGCCAGGTCGATGCCATCCACGTATTCCATCGCGATGAACAGCGTGTCGCCGATCTGGTCGGCGTCCACGGCGCGGACGATGTTTGGGTGCGACATTTGCGACGTGGCCCGCGTCTCCCGCTGGAAGCGCCGCACCGCGTCGGTGTTCGTCAGGCGCTCCTGGCGGATGACCTTGAGGGCCACCACCCGGCCCAGGCTGCGTTGCCGGGCCTTGTAGACCTTGCCCATGCCGCCTTCGCCGAGCACGTCGAGCAGCACGTACTGCCCCAGGACCAGCTCGCTGCCCTTGCCCTGGACCAGTTGCCTGATCTGGTAAGTCGTCAGCCAGCCGCGTTCGATGAGTGCCTTGGCCAGCGCTTTCGGGTCGGCGTACTGCCGCTGGAGCTGACGGACGAGTTCGTCCTGCTGCGGCGGATCGAGCAGGCGGGCCTCGCCGACCACGCCGACCAGGGAATTGATGGAGGTAATGGCCATGACCTTGCCCCGTCGTGGGCGACGGCACTCTCCCCATTAATCTGACGGTTCGCGCCCCCGATGTCTAACTCTTGGACGCAGCGCGTTACACTTCCGTTACCAGAAAGACGACATTCGCCGCCGCGCCGCTTGCGGCTTTGCACGCCGAAACCGAGGTCGGGGTGAAATTCGCGCGAAGCCTCCTGAAAACCTGACCGACCATGCCGACCGTGCGCTTGCGGTTCGCCACGCCAGCGGTGTCAGTTCAAGACCGCGAAGCTCTTTACCGCGAAGCGGTTACACTCCACAGCCCAGGGTCGCGCAGCGCACCCTGGGAAAGCGACGAACCCAGCTCGCCTACCGCGAAGCGGTTGTACAAACCGCTATGGCCTGCCTTGTCAAACCCCTTCGGGGTACATGAATCCTGTTCGCTCCGGTTCCCAGGGTGCGC
>JAEUIF010001481.1 GCA_016795185.1 Planctomycetia bacterium
CGCTGGTGCGCAGGCCGACATAGAGCGGCGGCATCGCCAGCAGCACCACCAGCAGCAAGGCGTAGCTCATGCGGCTCGTGACAACGAGGGTGCCCAGCACCGCCAGACCGAGCAGGATCGAGCCGGACGAGACCGTCAGCACGGCGCAGACCAGCAGCGTGGCCACCACCCAGAGCATGGGAATCGGCATCATGCCGCGCCGCAACGGCAGCGAGGTCAGCGCCTTCGTCCACCACATCCAGAACGCGAGCACTGCGACCGGCACCATGAAGATGGCCACCGCCAGGCCGTGGTCCATGAAGACCATCGGCCGATTCAAGCCGAAGCGCACGGCCTGGCCCGGCTGATGCTGGAAGAAGCCATAGATGCGCAGGTGCATGTGCGGCCCGCGCGCCACTTCGTAGAGGAAGAACGGCACGTAAGCCATCGCGCCCAGCAGCAAGCCGATGGCCAGGTCCTTGATCGCCGCCAGGTTGCCGAGGTAGAGCCGGCCGAGGAAGTAGTAAATGCTCCATTGCAAGAAATGGTCGCGACCCTGGCCGTAGACGTTGTTCAACAGGATGCCATTGGTCAGGTTTGACACGACGGAGGCGATGCACCAGTACATCATGGGCACGTCGTACCAGCGCGGCCGAAAATCGAGGATACGCTGCGAATCGAAGATCAGCACGGACAGCAGGCAGGCGACGACGATGGTATTCGTCTTGCTCAGCGCGAACAGGCTGCCGATGACGATGGGCGTCGGGCTGCCCGGCATCACCTGCGCCATGCGCATCACGGGCAGGAACAGCATGCCGCCGACGACCGCCGCGATGATGGCCCGATGCGGCGGCATGCGGGTGAACAGGTACATCACCAGCGGGAAGAAGGCCAGCAGGGCGAGGTCGGGAAGTCCGGACATGATGCGTGCCGCTCGGTCGAGGATGTCGCGCCGACGCTGCTTTCAGTCTACTCCAACGGGGCAGCCGGTGCGAGGTCTGGGCGATGCGGTCACGCCCCCGCCGGCTTCTTGAACAGGCCCGCCTTCCAGCACACCGCCATCGGCACCAGCCAGAGCCCGACCACCACGCTGCCCTGGATCAGCAGCCGGATGGCCAGCAGGCGATAGTCTTTCACCGCGCCTGCGACCGGCACCGGAGCGGGGAACCACCAGTCGCCGCAGTGCAGCGCGAGCTGGCTGGACAGGATGACGAAGGCCAGCAAGGGTAGATCGTAGCGCAGCACCGGCACGCGCTGGGCGCGGACGAAGCAGACCGTGATGATGTACCGGGTGCAGTCGCCCGCCGCGAAGGCCACGATCATGCCGGTGAAATCCCAGTAGTAGGTGCCCAGCGGCACCGCGATCAGCAGCGTCAGCACCTTGCCGAAATTGCTGATGGCCGACGGCTTGGCCTCGCCCAGCGCCAGCAGCACCGAGCCTTCCAGGGCTTCGAGAATCTGAAACCAGACGCCGAAGGCCAGGATGTGCAGCATCCAGCCCGCGTCCTGGTAACGGGAGTCGTAGACCAGTTGCACCAGCGTCGGCCCCGTCGCCAGCACGCCGGCAAGCAGCAACGCGGCCACGGAGCCGGTGGCCAGGTGAATGCGGCCGAAGAACTGTCGCACGTCTTTGCCGGATTGCTTGATCTTGCTGTACAGCGGAAACGCCAGGCGGCCCGCGAACGTGAGCATCAGCTGATGCGGGATCAGCGCCAGCTGCGCGGCCATGTGGTAGACGCCCAGCAGGCTCAGCGAACGATAGCCGACCACCAGCCGGTCGGCCTGGTTGGCCAGAAAAGTCATCGCCGTGCTGACGTAGATCCACTTGCCGAAGTGAATCAACTCGTGCAGGGCCGTCCTGTCCCAGCGCAGACGATTGCGGTAGCCGGGAATCAACCGATGGCTCCAGACCAGCTGAATCAGGCCGGCGGCGATCTGCCCGAAGGCCAGCGGCCAGACGGTGGGCCAGAACCAGGCCCAGACTACGGTGACGCCCAGGCTGATGATTTGTGCCGTCAAGTCGATCAGCACGGTGCGTTTCTGCTGCATGTGCCGTTCGAGCGTGTACAGCGCGGTCGAGTAGAAGCCGGTGATGATCGACATCGAGCCCATCAAGGGCAGCAGGATCATCAGGATCGGCTGCGGGGGATCGCGCAGGTAAGCGACCGGCCAGGCCAGCAGGAACGAAACGAAGAACAGGATGAAGCCGCGAATGATTTGCAACGTCCAGGCGGTGTTGTAGAAGTCGGGCTCTTCACCGCGCTCGTGCTGGATGACCGAAGTGCGGATGCCGACGTCGGCGAAGAGGTGGATGCCCATCAAAAAGACGAAGGCGGTGGCCACCAGGCCGAAGGCTTCGGGAAAGAGCAGCCGGGCGAGAACGACGTTGGCCGCGAAGCGAATGACCTGGAACCAGGCGAAGCCCGCGCCGGTCCAGAGGGCGCTGGTGAGCGCCATCTTCTTAAGATTGTGTTGCGGCGGTGGTGATGGTGCGGGCGGCGGTTCCGTCGCGGGCGGCGGTTCCGCTGCGACCGACGGCGCGACCGGTGTTTCGCCCGCTTCATCATTCGCGGAGTTCATGACGGGCTCATTTCATTCGGCTGAAACCACATCCAGCACCCGAAAACGGGGCAGCGTCGTCGAGCGTTATTTTCCCTGCATCGCCGCCAGCAGCTTGCCGGCGGTTTGCCGCGCATCGAAGGCTTCCACGGCGCGCTGCCGGGCGGCCTGGCCGAGCCGGCGGCGTTCCTCGACGTTCTGACACAGCAGCACCAGCGCCTCTTCAATGGCCTTTTCATCCTCCTGCGGCGTGAGGATGCCGTTGACGCCGCTCGCGATCATGTCGGGCGTGCCGCCGATGATCGAGCAGATCACCGGCAGCCCGCAGGCCATCGCTTCCATGACCGAGACTGGCGCTGCTTCGCCCAGTCCCACGCTCGGGAGGATGAAGGCATCGACCGCTTGCAGCAGTTCCAGGATGGCGTCTTCGGACTGGGTGCCCGTCAGCGTGACGCGGTCGCCCAGGCCCAGGGTGCGGATCGATTCCTCGATCTGCGGCCGGAATTCACCCTCGCCGACAATCGTGTAGCGAATGTCGCAGCCGCGCTCGACCGCTTTGCGCAGCGCGGCCAGGGCGAAGCGATGGCCCTTCATGGCATTGAGCCTGGCAACCGTCGTCAGGTGCAGTTTGCCGGGTTGATGCGAACGCTTGCCCGCATCGTGAAAGCGGTCGGTATCGACGCCCATCCAGATGATGGGGGCTTTCTCGACAGGCAGTCCCACGGTGCCGACGATTTGCTTTTGCAGCGGCCCAGTCACGCAGCTGACGACCTTCG
>JAEUIF010000045.1 GCA_016795185.1 Planctomycetia bacterium
ACCCCTCACCCCCACCCCTCTCCCGCAAGGGGCGAGGGGCTTTTTCCACGCTCTCACGGCAAATCCTCGTAATCCGGCCGCGCCAGCGCGTTGCGGATCGCTGTCTCGCTGAGGAATGGCTGGCCGTCCGGGGCGAGGCCGTCGAATGGGCCGCGCGGCGCGGCCAGCGCGGGGCCCGTCTGCCCCCAGCAGACCGCGCCCAGTGACGGGGACGCGCCGAAGGCCAGAGAATCCTGCATGGCCAGCAACGCTTTCAAATCCATGCCGCGACTGGCCAGCCGGTCTTGCAGCGCCAGCAACTGGCGATACGCCGGTCCCCGTTTATCGACCACCAGATTCAGGTAGCGTTCCTGGATGCGGTAGGTGTACTCCTGCACGAGCAAGTCGGCACGAAATTCCGGGTTCTTGACCAGCACTTCTTTCCACAACGGTAAGGCGCGCTCGTAGTCGCGCAGCACCTCGTCGAGCGGCGCTGCCGTCCGGTGTTTGCGCCGCGCCTGGAAGAGCAATTCGCGCGCCTCGATGGCCTCGCGTGACGCTTCGGCCTGGCTCTGCGGATAGTGGCGGGGAAACATGCAACGTTGCCGGTTCTCGTGATACCACCAGAGTTGCATGTGGGCCTCGTAGCTGGCGCGCAGCGGCCCCTGGAAATCCTCGGCTCGCTGCTTGGGATCGCGATGCTGTGCCCCGACGCCGAACGTTTCGCGAAACAACCGGGCGCGTTCGTTCAGTGCTTCGAGTTCGCTTTGATCGAGATACACGCCGTTGCGCAGGCCAAACTGCTGCCAGAGGTCGCGGGCGCGGGTCCAGTTGCGCGTCGCCCAGTCCTGGCGGCCGACCACGACGGGACCGCTGAACCAGCGCCGGTTGCCGATCTTGCCGGCGTCGATTTCCCAGCCCCGGTCGAACCAGCCTTCGCGCTCGCGGCGCTCGGCCTGGATGCTCTGCGAGAGCGCTGGATAGCTCCGGAAGATGATGGCGGTCGGCTGGCGCGGCATCCGATAAACGTTCGGGTCCGGATTGAGCCAGGCCGGGCCGGGCGTACTGACGGGCGGCGGCAGCGGTTCCTGCGCGTACAGGTACCAGAGATGGGCCGCGCTGTAGTTGTCGAAGTCGGCCGGCAGCATATCGGATTCGGCCGTGTACGGATACTCGGCGGGAAACTTCACGTCCGAGCGCCGAGGCAGCGGCGGGAATTGCTGTTCCGGCGGCTTCAGGCGGCTCTTGCCTGGTGCCGTCGCACCGCGCGGCGTCTCCTCGTAGCGCGACGGTACGTTATAGTTCTCGCCCAGGAAATCGAGAATCTCCTCGGGTGTCTGATAGTTGAGTTGCTCGCGCAGTCGGCGGACCAGGAAGGGCTGCTTCTCGCAGAACTCCTGGAACTTGACCAGATCGACCTTGCCGTCGCGCGTCCGCATGCGGTCGGGGTCGCGTTCCTGCGGGTCGATGCAGCTCAACTGGAAGAGGGAGCGCAACGTCCGCTGCTGGTCGGCGTGGCCGATCTTGTCCATGTAATAGCAGGCGATGTGCCAGC
>JAEUIF010000046.1 GCA_016795185.1 Planctomycetia bacterium
ACCCCTCACCCCCAACCCCTCTCCCGCAAGGGGCGAGGGGCTTCTGGGAGCATGTTTAGCGCGGCTGCTTCAAGCGGGCTGCCACCAGTTCGGGCAGGTACTTCACCGGCAGGGTGCCGTGGTCGAGCACCGCTTCGTGGAAGCGGCCGAGGTCGAACTGGTCGCCCTGCTCGCGCTGCACCTGCTGGCGCAGGCGATAGAACGCCGTCCGGCCGACGAAGTAGGTCGACAGCTGGCACGAGCTGAGCTTGGCCCGGGTGACCTTGCCCAGCGCCTCGCCCTCGCTCTGGTAGGCGCGCTGCGTCAGCAGTGCCAGGGCTTCCTCGTCCGTCATCTGGGTGCAGTGCATCTTGTGGTCGAGGATGGCGTTGGCCACCGCCCGCAGGTACCACTTCAGTTGATGCAGCCGCATCGCGGAGTCGCCGCCGCCGTAGCCCTGGTCGAGCATCATTTGCTCGGTGTAGACCGCCCAGCCCTCGGCGAAGACGCCCGATTGCAGCACCTTGCGAATCAGCGACGGATGGCGGTTGGAATACTCCAGCTGCACGTAATGGCCCGGATAGGCTTCGTGAATGGTCAGGATTTGCAGCATCCAGCGGTTGTACTCTTCGAGAAAGCTCTTCACCTTGCGGTCGTCCCAGTCCTTGGGCGGCGGGCTGATGGCGTAGTAGCTGGCGGCCTTCACGTCGAGCGGCGGCGCGGGGTTGAGATAGGCCACCGAGAAGCCGCGCTGGAATTCGGGCATCTCGATGATCTTGCAACGGTCGGGTTCCGGCAGCCGCAGGATGTCGTTCTTCGTGATGAACGCCTTGATGTCGGCCACGGTCTGCGTGGCGTCTTTCACCAGGCCATCGACCTTCCCGTGCTGCACGGCCAGGTGCTGCAAGACGCGCCGGATGGTCGCGCGGCGGCCGGTGGGATCGTCCGGCGGCAAAGCAGCAGCGGGGCCGTCCTTGGTCGCCTTGCCCGCGGTTTCGCTCCAGAGCTGGCGGGCGATGACGTACATCTCGCGCTCGACGCGGTCGAACTCGGCTTCCGCTTCCTTCAGCACTTCGTCGGCGGTCAGGCCGGCGTCGAGTTCGAGTTCGAGCTTCTTGGCGAACTGCTCCTTGCCGATGCGCCAGTCGGCGGTCGCTTTCGGCAGCACTTCGGTTTCGAGAAACTTCTGATGTTCCTTCAGCGCCGCCACCACGGGCCGCGCCGCCGGCCCCAGTTCGCTGAGCTGCGGGGTTTCGCCGGCCAGCTCAAAGATGCCGCTCTCGTAGTAGGTGATCGCCCCCTTGTTCTGACGGACGGCCGTCTCGGCATAGACCTTCGGCGCGTCCTTCAGACTGGATTTCGCGAAGGCGAGCAGTTTGGGCAGCTGGGCCATGCGCGCCGCGCAGTTCTTGACATTGGTCGCCTTGGAGGCGGTCGATTGCGTCAGCAGGCCCCAGGTGCTGCCGGTGGCGTAGTCGGTGTAGACGCGCGGGTCGTGCTCAAACGCTTTATGGTTGTCGGCCAGCCAGGCGTCGCGCGTCAGGTGGTGCTTGAAGATCTCGAAATCGATCTGCGCCGGCCGCGACAGCCTGGCGTAGTTGACCTTCTCCGGCAGTTCCTTCAAGGTCTTGCGGCGATACTCCTGCCAGCCCTGGCGGGCCTGGGGCGAGATGTCGTCGAGCTTGTCGTCGAAGCGGCGGTCGCCCAGGCCGCTGGCTTCCAGGGGACGCTGGCGGAACGTCTCTTCGAGGTAACCCTTGAAGTAGGCGGTCAGCTTCGCGTCCTCGTCGGCGTCGGCTGTGAGCGGCGCGACCCCGACGGCGGCGAAGACCACGGCCAGCAAGTTTAGGCAAGCGGCTTTCATGGCAATTCATCCTTGGCGGAAGCGGGAACCAGGGGCTCCACGGCCGGGACCAGCGCGGGCTCTGCGGTTAGCGATGCGGCGTGCGCCGCCTGTTGCTGGGCGAGGCGCTCCTGGAGCGTCACGATTTCCTGGCGCAGCTCGGCGACTTCTTCTTCCTTGACGGCCAGCAGTTCCTGCAAGCGTGCCAGGCGTTTTTCCAGGCGTTGACCGATCAGGCGCTGGATGACGTCCAGGACCAGGAACGAGCGCCAGCCCTTCATGGCCAGCGCCCGCAGCCGGTAGAGGCGGCCCATGCGGCTGATCTGTTCGAGGCGCAGCAGACGCAGCTTCGCCAGGAAGCCGGCGGCGGGCAGGACCTCGACGACCGGCAGCACGACGATGGCCAGGTCGATCCAGTGGACCAGACAGTAGCGCCAGCCGCTCTCGGCCACCGAAACCATGATGATGAACTCAACGGCGAAGGCCAGCCAGATGACGCTGACACCGATGTCGAAGAGCAGGGACAGCGCGGCGCTCTCGACGATCACCTCGCTCCACTTGTAGTCGATCAGCAACAGGGGCAGGATCATGAAGGCGATGACGATCATCGGCAGGCTGAAGAAACGCTCCAGCGCCTTGCGCAGCGAGGCGTCAATCGCGCGCCAGCCATACCACGGCAGCCAGACCTGGCCGCCGTGCCACTGGCCGGGCAGGGCCATCCGCAGCGGCGGTACGCAGGCCACCAAAAAGAAGTCCCGCAGGGCCTGTCGCCGCGCCACTGTCGGAGGACGTTGCCGTACGCGCAACCCCACTTCGGCGACGATGGCCAGCCAGAGCAGCACCAGCGCGGTCTCGATGGTTTCCTGCTCCCACTCGAAGATTTCCTCGCGGGGCAGACGGTGGAACAGCCCGGCCAGCACGACCAGGAAGAGCACGGCGGCGGCGAACATCGGCCGCGCCAGCCGGTCTTCCCAGGCGGCCGGGCAGCCCGGGGGCGGCGGCGCGGGCGGCGCTTCGAGCGGGAGTTCTTCAGCCATGCGGGCCTCCGAGCGGGCGGTTCCGGGGCGTCGTGTACTGTACCGCATCGCGTCCGGCCGGCAAAGCAGAAGCCAGGGTTGGGAGCACGCCGTTTTGGCCCCTGCGTTGGAGCAGTTGGCAACCGGCTGGCGTGGTCCGCACAGCGGACCCTACGGTGACTTCGTAGGGTCCGCTGTGCGGACCATAGCGCCCGGCGCTGCATCCGTTCGCGACGTGCGCCAGTCTCGCAAGAAACTGCGTTCGCCTGGCTGCAAAGTCGTACGCGACAATCTCGATCCGCTTTTGACCCCAGCAAAAGTTCCTTTTCCAGAATTGAAGATACCGGCCGCGCCCGCCGCCGGTACACTCGCTGGAAATGCGTCGCCCGCCTTCCCCCCTGGCACTCGGTGCCGCCTGCCCGGTTCAAGGAGATCGACATGAAAGCCAACTACTTATTGGCCCTGCCGCTGGTCGCGGGCGCGCTGGCCCTGCTGCCCGCCTTCGCCCAGAAGAAGGATGAGGCCAAGCCGCTGGACGTGGTGCCCAAGCCCATCGCCAGCGACAAGACGCTGAAATACGACTACGACATCGTCTACGTTCGCGCGCCGCGCCACGGCGAGGAGAAGCGCACCCGCTGGGCCGACTTCTCCGACCCGACCCGCATGGAACCCGGCGCCGACCTGATGCTGCTCCACCCCGACGGCAGCGAAGAGGTGCTGATTTCCGGCAAGGACGGCTCGGTGATGGACCCCTACATCTCCTTCGACGGTGAATGGGTCTACTTCGCCAAGTTCATCGACGACAAGCACACGGGCTCCGACATCCACAAGCTGCACTTGAAGTCGCGGAAGCTGGTCAAGCTGACCGACCAGACCTTCACGCCGAACACCGGCGCGGCTCACTGGTCGAAGGACTATCGCACGCCGGAAAAGGACAAGTCGTCGCTCCGCTACGGCGTCTACAACCTCGGGCCGTGTCCCGCGCCGGGCGGCAAGCTGCTCTTCACCAGCAACCGCAACGCTTACGTCCCGCCCCGCGGCTACCCGCGCATCACCCTGCAACTGTTCTCGATGGACGACGACGGCGCGAACGTCGAACAGATCGGCTACATCAACATCGCCTGCGCCCTGCACCCGGTGATCCTGCGCGACGGCCGGGTGACCTTCAGCACGCTCGAATCGCACGGCATGCACAATTCGATCCTCTGGGGCGTCTGGACCATTCATCCGGACGGCACCAACTGGGGTCCGCTGGTCAGCGCGTTCGCCACCGGCGGCGCGCCGAGCGGCTTCCATTTCCAGTCGCAGCTTTCGGACGGTTCGATCATCGTCGAGGAATACTACAACCTGAATAACAGCGGTTTTGGCACCTATTTCAAGCTGCCGGAGAAAGTGCCGGACGGCGCGCCGCCCTTCGGCCCCGGCTGGCTGGGCGACCCGCGCAACATCATTGACGGCTACGGCGGACGCGGCAAGTTCCGGATGCCCTTCGCTCCCTACGGCATGCAAGTGCTGACCCGCTTCACCCACGGCTTCGACGCGCCGGCCCCGCCCGGCATCGGTTCGGGCAACGGCGGCAACTTCCCCAACGCCGCCGGCAAGGTCACGCACCCCTGCGGCGCGCCGGACAACCATCTACTGACCGTCTGGTCGCCGGGGCCCGCGAACCATCAGTACAACTACCGGCCCTACATCGACGCCGGGATCTACCTCATCAAGGACGGCCAGCCGATCGACGAACCCGGTCGGATGCTGCTCATCAAGAACGATCCGAAGTACGAGGAACAATGGCCCCGAGCCGTGGTGCCCTACCAGCGCGTCTATGGGGTAAAGGAACCCGCGCAGCTGGTGCATCGCAACGACGGCAAGCAGTCGCCGCACCTGCCGGAAGGTACGCCCTACGGCCTGGTCGGCACGTCGAGCATGTACAAGCGCGAAAGCGCTCCAGGCGGCAAGGTGCCCGAAGGCGGCGTGACCGCGCTGCCCATCGATCCGAAGCGGCTCTCGCTGAACTGGGGCCTGCAAGGGGCCGACGCCGGCCTCTACGAGAACGAGGAGATTCACGCCATCCGCATCGTCGCCCAGGAGCCGCGCACCGACGTGGGCGGCAACGGCAAGGGCTCTTCCCCGTTCTTTGGCAACCACGCCCTCGAACGCCTGCGCATCCTGGGCGAAATCCCCGTCCGCAAGTTCATCGACGGCAAGCAGCCCACCGACCCGGACGGCCATCCCGATACCAGTTTCCTGGCGAAGCTGCCCGCCGACCAGGCGTTCACCTTCCAGACCATTAACAAAGACGGCATGGTCCTGAACGTCGCGCAGACCTGGCACCAGCTGCGGCCGGGCGAAGTCCGCAACGACTGCGGCGGCTGCCATGCGCATAGCCAGAAGCCCACGGAGTTCAAGCTGACCGCCGCCGCGAAGCCGGAATACCAGGTCTTCGACCTGACCGACAAGACCCCGCTGCTGACCGCGAAGGCCGGCGACCAGTCCGGCAAGCAGTGGGACAAGAACGGTGAGACCGGCCTGCGCTTCG
>JAEUIF010000049.1 GCA_016795185.1 Planctomycetia bacterium
AGCTGGTGAGTTGAATCTCCCCTCACCCCCACCCCTCTCCCGCAAGGGGCGAGGGGAAACAGATTCGGAAGACCGTTTGCCGGTCCGCGATTTTGGGAGTCCCTCATGGCTCATTTTCATTCACAGGAAGAGGCCCGCGTCTTCTACCTGGACCAACTCTGCACCATTGGCCTGGTGGGGGCGCTCGGCGGCGTCGGCATCATGATGTGGTGGCAGGGCTTGCTCGGCATCCTGCTCGTGCCGCAGTTTCACCTGCTGGTGCTGGCCGGCAGCGTCACGCTGATCGTCCTGGCGGTCATCCGTGGCATCGTGCTCTGGCAGACGGTCGGCGAAAGTACGGTCGCAGCGCACGCGCCGCATCAACACGACCACGATGGTTGCTGCGGCCACGACCACGGGCACGACCATCAGCACGAAAATGGTGGACACGATCATCAGCACCATCATCACGAACATGGCCCCGGTTGCGCGCACGATCACCACCACCACGAGCACGTGACGGCGACGCCCTCGCCCTCCCCTGCCCCGGCGGCGCACGGGCACGACCACGGGCACCACGATCACGACCACGGCTGGAGCCCCTGGCGCTACGCCGTGCTGCTGCTGCCGATCTTTCTGTACATGATGGGTCTGCCGAACGAGGGCTTTAGCCAGAAGCACGTCGAAGCGGCCATTGCCGGCATTCAGCCCGAAGATATGAACTTCGACAGCAAGCTGGCGGAGCGCGGCGGTCAGGTGCTGCCGCTCGATTTCACGGAACTGAAGCAGGCCGCCTTCCTGCCCGCGCAACGGCAACTCTACGAGGGCCAGACCGGCCGGCTGCTCGGCCAGTTCTATCCGGGCGCGAGCGAGAACAGCTGCCGGCTGGTGCGCTTCAAGATGGTCTGCTGCGCGGCGGATGTGACCTTCCTGAACATCACGATCATTTCGCCCGAGAAGTTGACGGGCTTTCAACCGGAACAGTGGGTCGAGGTCACGGGCCAGATTCAGTTTCGCGAACGGAAGGACCGCAAGGGCGAATACCTGCCGGTCTTGCAGATCAAGGGGCGCGACCAGATCGTACCGGCCAACGCGCCGGTGAACCCCAATCTCTAAAGCGAGCACCCAGTCATGCCACATGCCATTCGCTGCCAGCATTGCTCGAACCCGGTCCAGGTGGCGGACAACACCGCGCCGGGCACCGACATCCGCTGTCCGAGCTGCCGCAAGCTCTTCAAGTCGCCGGCCGCGCAGCCGGTGGCGGTGGGAGCAGGAGCAGCGGCCGGCGCGCCGATCCGGCCCAACCCCGGCAGCCACCCGCGGGCGAGTGGCCCCAGCGCCCAGGGCATCCAGAAACCGAACCCGAGCGCCCAGGGCACGGCGCCGCGCCCGGCACCCGCACCGGCGGCGGCACCCCGCCCCGCCCCGGCGCAGCACGCGGCCAAGCCCGCCGGGGGCTCGCTGACGGTGCAGTACCGCCCGCTGCTGGAAGCCGTCAGCTTCGCCGCCCGCGCCCACAAGCATCATCTGCGCAAGGACGACAAGACGCCTTACGTCAGCCACGTCTTTCGCGTGACCCTCATCGTCCGGCACGTCTTCGGCATCGACGACACGCAAGCCATGATGGCTGCCGTCCTCCACGACACCATCGAGGACACCACCACCGACTGGGACGACCTCGACAAGCACTTCGGCACCGAGGCCGCCCACCACGTCGCCGCGCTGAGCAAGGACAAACGCCGGCCGGAACCAAAGCGCGAGGAAATTTATCGCTCGGCGCTGTCGAAGGGCGACTGGCAGGTGCAGGTCTGCAAGCTGGCCGACATCTTCGACAACTTACTGGACATCGCGCACACCTCGCCCGACCAGCGCGCGAAGACCATCCAGCGGTCGCGCGATTACCTCATGGCGCTGAACTCCGAGCTGAAAGACCAGGCCCGCAAACCGTTTGAACTGGTCTCGCAACTGCTGGCGGAAGTCGAGACGGCCAAGAGTTAGTGCAGTGTCCCGGGAATGATCACCTGACCGCCGACTGTACGTCGGGCTTTCCAGCCCGACAGGCAGCACCGGCGCTTCGCTGGGTCGCCGAGCGGGCGCGACCGACCACTGGCGCGATGTGTCGGGCTGGAAAGCCCGACGTACTTCAGGCCACCACTCGCTGGACATCGCACTGATATTGCCTCGTTCCCCAACTCTGCTGGGGAACGAGCGGATGGGAACGAGAAAGAGAACGTTCTGCCGCTTGCTCTGGACGCTGCCGCCCGGCCATAATAGCAACAGATGATTTCTTGCCGCCTGGCTTTGCGCTTCAACCACGGAGTCCCGCTCATGGCGAACCGACTGCTCTGCCGCTGGCTGCTAGGGCTGCTGGCCCTTGCCGTGGCGCTGCTCCTCGTGCCACCTACCGAGGCTTGCCCCTTCTGCGGCGCTTCCGGCACCACGCTGACCGACGACGTCAATCAGGCCAGCATGGTGCTCTACGGCGCGCTGAAGAACCCGCGTCTCGACGCCGGCGGCGAGTTCTCCGGCGGCGCGACCGACCTCGATGTGCTGGCCATCGTCAAGAAGCACGACATCCTTGGCGACAAGAAGTCCATCATCCTGCCGCGCTACATCCCCGTGGAAAAGGACAGCAAGGTCAAGTTCCTGATCTTCTGCGACGTCTTCAAGGGCAAGCTCGATCCTTACAAGGGCGTGCCGGTCAAGAGCGACGACATCGTCAAGTACCTGTCCGGCGCGGTCGCCCTCAAGGACAAGGACGTGCCTAGCCGGCTGAAGTTCTTCTTCAACTGGCTGGATAACCCCGACGTCGAGATTTCCAACGACGCCTACAAGGAATTCGGCAACGCGGATTACAAGGACTTCCGGCCGATGGCCAAGGACTTGCCGGCCGACAAGGTCGTCAAATGGCTGCAAGACCCGAACACGCCCGCTTTCCGCCACGGCCTGTACGCGTCGATGCTCGGCCATGCCGGCAAGCCGGAGCACGCGGCGGTGCTGCGCAAGCTGCTCGACGACCCGCAGAAGCGGCTCTCCAGCGGCGTGGACGGCATGCTCGCCGGCTATACCATGCTGAACCCGCAAGAAGGCTGGACCTTCACGCGCAACATCATGGCCGACCCGCACGGCCGGGTGGCGGCGCGCGGCGTCGGTCTGCTGACCGGCGGCGCGGGCCTGGCGTACCTCAAGGAGCAATCGCGCGATTTCATGCTCCGCTACGCGGCCCTGCGGTCTGCACGTTTCTTCTGGGACTACCGGCCCGACATCGTGAGCAAGAAGGAAGTGCTGGACACCGTGGCCCTGCTGCTCGACCAGAGCGACATCGCTGACCTGGCCGTCGAGGACCTGCGCAAGTGGAAGGCCAAGGAACCGCTCGACCAGGTGCTCGGCCTGATGGACCGGCCGTCGCACAGCATTCCCATTGTCCGCCGCGCCGTACTGCGTTATGCCCTGACCTTCCCCGACGATCCCAAGGCCACCGCCTTCGTCGCCGCCCAGCGCAAGCGCGACGCCGATTGGGTCAAGGACGTCGAGGAGTTGATGAAGATCGAAAGCGGTAGTAAGTAAGCCTCATCGTTTAGCCGCGAGCCAAAGGCGAGCGCGGGTCAAAAGCGCTCGCCATTTGCTCGCGGCGAAACGTCGTTTAAAAAGGAGGTTTTATGATCCCTCGCCTGCCGGCCGGCCTGGCCC
>JAEUIF010000070.1 GCA_016795185.1 Planctomycetia bacterium
GCTTGAAGGCCCCGCCGCGCAGGATATTGGCCCCGGCGGCGCGGACGTGGCCCGCGATCTCGTCGAGCACCTCGCGGCTCTCGATGGCGCACGGTCCCGCGATCATGGCCAGGTGCCCGCCGCCGACCTTGACCTTGCCCACCTGCACCACGCTGTCCTGCGGGTGGAATTCCCGGCTGGCCAGCTTGAAGGGCTTCATGATCGGCAGCACCTGCTCGACGCCCGGAATGGCCGCGAGCGGTTCAGCGCTCAGCTTGCTCTCGTCGCCGATGACGCCGATGATCGTGCGCATCTCGCCCTTGCTGATGTGGGCCTTCAGCCCCAGCTCTTCGATGTGCTTGACGATGTCGTCGATCTGCGAATCGCCCGTCTGCGGGCGGACGACGATAATCATGGCGGTGTCCTCGGTCGGGGGTCTGGCGTCCCTGCCATTGTCGCCGGAATCGGCCGGTTGACAAGGGAGGAGGAGATAAGTCGGGAAGAGCGGCGCGGCGGTTGTACGTCGGGCTTTCCAGCCCGACTGTCGCGCCAGCGATGGGCTACTTCATCCGCGGCCGGCGCACCGCACCGCTGCCGGTGTTCATGTCGGGCTGGAAAGCCCGACGTACGGGGACTGCTCAGCCGCTCACCTTGGCCATTGGATAGGAACCGAGCACGGTCACGGCTTCGCAGTGCTCTTCGAGCGCGGCCAGGCAGCGCTTGACCTTCGGATCGTCCGAGTGGCCCTCGAAGTCCACGAAGAAGACGTATTCCTGGCCAGCGCCGCGCGCGGGGAAGGATTCGATCCAGGTGAGGTTGAGCTTGTTCTGCTTGAAGATGTTCAACGCATCGACCAGCGAACCTGGTTCGTGCGGCAAGCGGAACATGACCGCCGTCTTGTCGTTGCCGGTCTTGGCGGTTTCCTGCAAGCCGATGATGGCGAAGCGTGTTTCGTTGTTGGCTTCGTCCTCGATGTCCGGAAACAGGATGCGCAGCCCGTAGCGCACGGCCGCTTGCCGGCTGGCCACCGCCGCCGCGCCGCGTTCCCGCTGGGCCAGTTCCGCCGCCGTCGCGGTGCTGGCGACCTCGTGCAGCGAGGCGTAGGGCACGTTCTTCGCCAGCCAGTTCCGGCACTGCGACAGCGCCTGCGGCTTGCTGTAGATGCGGCGAATCTCCTGCTGCTCGCAGTTGGCCAGCAGGTTGTGGTGAATCCGCATCCGAACTTCGGCGCAAACCTTGAGTTGCGGCAGGCGGATGAACATGTCGAGCGTGTCGGCCACGCGACCGTCGGTCGAATTCTCCAGCGGCACGACGCCGAAGTCCGCATGGCCGCGATTCACTTCCTCGAAGACCGCCGCGATGCTGCCGACGCCCATGAACTCCACGGCCTGCCCGAAGCGCTCGACGGCGGCCAGATGGCTGTAGCTGTATTCCGGCCCGAGGAAGGCGACCTTCAGTACCTTTTGCAAGGCCCGCGAGCCGCTCATGATCTCGCGGAAGATGGCCCGCAGAATGGCGACGTCGAGCGGCCCCTTGTTGGCTTGCAGCACGTTCTCCAGGACTTCTTCTTCCCGTGCCGGCGAAAAGACTTCCGCGCCATGATCGTTCTTCAGTTTGCCGATCTCGGCGGCCACGCTCGCCCGTTCGTTGATGATCTTGAGGATTTGCAGATCGAGCTTATCGATCTGGCCGCGCAGGTTCTTGAGATGACCGGCGGCGCGGCTGGCGGCTGCATTATTGGCAGCAGCCTCAATTTTGCGAGTCATGGTGCGTCTCGATGAGAGCGAAGTATGCAACTGCCCCGTAATGTAGCTGTCGCGGAAAACGGTGTCAACCAACTAGCAGCACAATAGTTAGAGAAAACCGCCGCGATTTTGGCCGAATTCTGAAGGCGCGGCGGTGAACATCATTGCAGACGTGACAGCAGGGCTTTCATTCGCGCGGATCGAACGGAATCGTCGCCGAAAGTTGCCGATCCGTCATGCGGCCAGCGAAGGAAATATGTCCGCAAGATATTCAAATGAAATGATTTGCAATTTCGATGTGATCGCCGCCGCGCTGGTCACCGGGCGCGGGAGACCAAGTATATCATGTATGACTGAATGGATGAAATTCAGGCCGAATAGTAATTATTCTTTAGCAATAATTCTATACCAATTCACGCGGAACCTTACTTTACCAGGGGCATACGCTCAAACGCACCCTGCCCATTACCATTCAGGCATTCAATCACCACCCGGCTCGCCTGGCGCTGCGGCCCGACGGTGAAGGTCACGCCACTGGGGCCGCCGGCCGATTCGCCGGTTGGCTGATAGACGAACACATCGCGATCGTAGTGCCGCAAGGGGAAGGTCAACGGCTTCGGCCCCAGGCGCAATTGCAGCGCGCCTTGCTGCTCCACTACTTCCACCGCGCCGAAGTAGTCGTTCGCATAGCGACCCACGTAAGTCGCGGCAGGCAGCGCGGGCGACGGCGACGCAGACGGCTTCGCGTAGTTCGTCTCCGCGCCCAGCGACATCTGCACGAACTGCTCGAAGCGATCGTTCCAGAGCGTGATCCAGTCCTGACGCAGCTTGCCGTGCAGCACCAGATCGAAGAAGGAAGCATTGATGCCTTCCGGCACGCCGGTCGGAGCAGCGTTCGAGAGCGTGATGATGCCGAGCCCCTCGGCGGGCAGCAGCGCCACCTCGGTGCGAATGCCCAGGAAGAAGGCCCCGGAGTGCTTCCAGTAGAGCCGGCCCTGCTCATCGCGGCTGATGCCCCACCCCAGGGCGTAGAGCGCTTCTTGCCGGGTTTCAGGATGGTAGCCGCTGACGATCTGCGGCTGGTGCGTCTCGGCGAGCGCCTTTGCATCCACGAGCGGCTTGCCGTTCCACGCGCCGCCCGCCAGTTGCAAGCGCATCCACTGCGCTAGATCGCGAGCCGTGGAACTCACGCCGCCGGCCGGTGCTTGCGCATCGGGCTGGCGGATGTTCTTCGCGGTCCATTTGCCATCGACGCGCACGTGAATCAGCACACGGTTCTTCGCGGCGGCGTAGTCGGCGTAGCGCGAACTCGTGGCGGTCATGCCCAGCGGCCGATAGAGTTGCTCGGCACATAAATCTTCCCAGGGCTTGCCGGCCGCCTTCGCGCCGGCAACCGCGGCGGCGGTGAAACCGAAGTTCGTGTAGGCGTACCGTGAGCGAAAGCTGCTTGCCGGCTTCAGGAAGCGCAGGCGATGCAGGATTGCGTCGCGCTCGTAGCCGATGTCTTCCAGCCAGTCGCCGGCCTGTTCCGGCAGCCCACTGCGATGGCACAGGCAATCGCGCAACGTGAGTTCGCGCGTCACCCACGGATCGTACATGCGGAATTCGGGCAAGTGATCGATGACCCGGTCGTCCCAGCGAATGACCTTGTCGCCGACCAACCGGGCCAGCACCGTGGTGGCCATCGGCTTGGACATCGACGCGATCTGAAACACGGTATCCGCATCGACCAGTTCCGGTCGCCCGGCAGCGCGGACGCCAAAACCCTTGAGGTGGACCACCTGATCGCGATGCACGACGGCGATGGCCACCCCCGGCACGCCGGTCTTTTGCAAGGTCTGCTCGACGAGCTTGTCGAGCGCGGGCAGCGCTGCCTTCAATTTCTCGGGCGTTACTTCGGGCGGAGCGGCCTGGACCGCGAGCGGTGCGAGCATCAGGAAGGCGAGGGACTGCCAGCCGCTAGTTTTCATCGTCTGCACTCCGTCGATTGCCGATTCTGCCCTGGAACCGACCTAACGTGCAGCATAGTGCGCGCAGCTCGACAAGGCTGGGGATTTCGTGCCGCTGAGAACTGGTGCCAGGCGAGGAAACGTCTTCTAAAGTACGTCGGGCTTTCCAGCCCGACATGCCCACCAGCATCTGGCGAAGTCCGTTCCGGCTACCGGGTAAAACACCGGCACTTCGGTCGGGCTGGAAAGCCCGACGTACAAGACTTGCTAGGGCAAGCAGTGCATCAGGCCGGCGCAGGCGAGGAAACATCGCGCCGGCGCAGCAGCGTCGCGCCGCGCTGCCAGTACGCCTCGTCGAACCCGAGCCGCTGCTTGATCGCGATGTCGCGGCGCATCCAGTTGCTTTCGTGCAGCAGCAGCTTGGCCGCCTGGAGCCAGCCGATGCGCCGGGTCGGCACCGGCATCACCGGCCAGTCGCTGCCGTGGACCAGCTTGTCGCGCACGACCGGGTCTTCCAGGATGGTGTCGTAGGCGTAGGAACGCGCAGGCAAGTTCAGCGCGGAGGTGTCGCCGTAGCAGTGTTCGTATTCGTGCGCGAGGCGGACGAACGCGGGTACGTAATCGGTTTCCACCGGCTGCGAGCGGGTGCCGCAATGGGCGGCGATGACCGTCACGCCGGCTTTCAGCGCCGGTTCGAGCAGCAGCGGATCGGCGACCGAGGGATCGAGGGCGATCAGCGACTGCTCGCCGCCGGTGTGGCACAGCAACGGCAAGCGGTGGTGCGCCAGCGCTTCGTAGAACGGCAGGCAGCGCGGGTCAGAGGGATTGAAGTTCTGCACGATCGGCAACCATTTCAGCAGCACCGCGCCGCGCTGCACGCACCGTTCCAGCTCGGCCACCGCGTCCGGGCGATAGGGGTGGATCGACGCGCCGAACAGCAGGTCGGCGCGCCCCTCGGTTAGCCGGGCCACGTAATCGTTGGTGACATGGAGGTGCGTGTTGGCCTCGTCGCGGTTGCCGGCCTGGTCGTAGACGGCGTCGAACGCCAGGACGACGGCTGCATGCAGTTGAGGCGTCGCGGCGACCGTGGCTTGCAACTTCGCCGCGACGGCCTGCTCGAAGACCGCGCCGCGCACGCTCGGCAAGCCCAGTCGCCAGCGGATGAAGCGCATGCTGGATCGGCCGTGCAACTCGTCCGACAGCCAGCCGTGGTTGGGCGTATCGGCAAACACATGGACATGAAGATCGACGATCATCCGCGGGTTACCCGTTGGGAGTGGGAACTCCGGCAACACCGGCGGCTGGGAAGAGCAAAAGTCAGGCCAAAGGCAGCGAAGAGAATGGGGGATAACCGACGCGCCGAGCGCGCCAGACGGGAAAGGTCTGGCCGGGGCGCAATCCCTCGCGCCCCATCCATCACGCATCTCAGCCGCTGACCCGCTCGGCCTGCTCGCCGACGCCGAGGCGGTAGCAGAGTTGCTCGAAGGCGTCGAGGTGGCGCGGGTGGGTGTTGTGCAGATGCACGCCTTCGGTGATGAGCGGCAGGTTGTCGTTGCGCGGCACGCCGGCCGCGCGCATCAGGCGCTCGAAGGGCTTCAGGTCGGCCGCGTAGATCAGCAGCAGCTTGTGCTCGTCGAACTGCACTTCCATCGGCTCGTCCAGGCCGATGACCGCGGTGCCGGTGCAGCCGTCGTGCAGCAGCAGGTCCTCGAAGTCGCAAAAGTGACTGGTCAGCACCGGCAGGTCGATGTGCTCGCGGTGCAAGTCGAGGTGCTTGCCGTTCTCGGACTGATGGCTGCTTTCGAGCACCACATCGACGACGCTGCCGAGCGGTTCGAGGACCGCCAGGAACAGGTCGAACAACCGCTCGCGGGAGACCGAAGCGGCGAGCAGCGGCACGCGCAGGTCGTGGCGCTCGTCGCAATAGGTCTGAATCCGGTAGCCTTCCTGGGGAGTCACGGGCAATTCCAGGCCGGGGCGCACCGCCTCGGTCAACTGAAAAGCGCCGTACTTGTCGCGTTGCAGATGATTGGCCAGTTTATCCAGCTTCACGAGTTTGCCCTGTCGGAGATGAGGAGAGTCCGTGCGACGAGGGGTCGGGAACCTTGGTGCGCAGCAACAGCAGGCTGAATCCGCGGTAATTCCTGGTCCTGTTTGCACAGCCCCGAAGATGTAATGATCCCTTTTTCAGACTGGCAGGGGTCGAACCGCCAGGTCCGGTGACCGCCGAGAGAAGTATAAGCTGCAACTCTTCGGCAGGCCAGCGGCCCGACCGGATTATAGGCGGCTCCAGGTGTCGGTGGTAAAAATCCTTTGGGAAAGGAGGTTTGCGCAGTCTGGACGCTTTGTGGCAATCGCCGCTTCTTGCCGAAGGCGGCGCATTTACCGCCAAACGGGTTTCCGCTGCTCTCTTGCCCCCGGGCAGCCGATAGGATTCAATGATGGCCTTCGCGGTCCCAGGGAGTTTTCCATGTACCGATCCATCCAGGCCGGCAGTCTGGCGTTCTTGTTGCTGACGGCAACCCTCGGCGTCGCCCAGCAGAACGGCACGCCGGTCGAAGGCAAGCTGGTCAAGGAAACTTTTGACGCCGCTTTCCTCGACGGCAACCGCGCCGGCTACATCCATACGAGCGTGCGCGAACTCGAACGCAACGGCCAGAAGCTCTATGCCACCCGCGTCTATCTCGAACTGACCCTGCGCCGCTTTCAGGACGTGGTCCGGCAGCAGGTGGAATCGGGCACCGTCGAGACTGACGCCGGCAAGGTGACTGCCGTCTGGATGACCCAGGGGCTGGGCAAGGACCAGAAGCTGACGCTGGCGGGCACCGTGGACGGTGAGCAACTCGTCGTGAAAGTCAGCGGGCCGATGAACCTCGAACGCAAAATTCCCTGGAACGATGAGGTCATCGGTCTGTATCGCGAGCAGCAGATTTTCAAGGAGAAGAAGGCCAAGCCCGGCGACAAGTTCAGCTACCAGCACTACGAACCGATGGTCAACGCGGTGGTGACCGTGCAGGCCGTGGTGAAGGATTTCGAGGCCGTCGAGATCGGCAAGACGAAGCGCTTGCTGCTCCGCGTCGAGACTGTGCCCGAAAAGATCCTGACGGTGCAGTTGCCGCCCACGACCTTCTGGCTGGACAAGGACTTGCAAGTCGTCCGCACGCAGACCGACATGCCCAGCCTCGGCCAGCTCTCGACCCTGCGTACGACCAAGGAAGTGGCGCTGAGCCCGGTGACGCCGGCGCAGATCACGGACATCGGCATCTCACAGCTAATTCCGCTGAACCGCCGTATCCCCCGGCCGCACGATACGAGTGCCGCGGTCTACAAGCTGACGTTGCCCGCCGACGAGGAACCGGCGAAATCCATTGCCGCCGACAATCGTCAGAAGATCGAGAACATCAAGGGCAAGTCGTTCGAGCTGCACGTGCGGGCGCTGCGCAAGCCGGAGAACGTTAAAGAATATGGCAAGCCTGCCGAAGAATTCCTGAAGAGCAACTATTTCATCAACAGCGACGACGCCAAGGTGCAGGAACTGGCGAAGAAGGCGGTCGGCGCGGAAACGGACCCGTGGCGCAAGGCGCAGCGCATCGAAAAGTGGGTCCACGACAACATGAAGATCCTGAACTTCACGGAGGCGATGGCCACCGCCGACCACGTCGCCAAGACGCTCGAAGGCGACTGCACCGAACATGCCATGCTGACGGCGGCCATGTGCCGCGCGGCGGGCATCCCGGCCCGGACGGCCATCGGCGTCATCTACGTGGACCTGCCCAAGGGGCCGGTCTTCGGGTATCACATGTGGACCGAGGTCTATGTGCAGGGCCAGTGGCTGGGACTGGACGCCACGCTCGGCCGCGGCTTCGTGGGTGCCGGGCACATCAAGATCACGGATCACAGCTGGCACGAAACGCGCTCGCTGGCGCCGCTGTTGCCGGTAATGCGGGTCATGCTGGGCAAGGTGGCGATCGAGGTAGTCCGCGTCGATAATGGAGACTAGGTCGTTTAGCCGTGAGCCCAAGGCGAGCGCTCCACCCGGGGCGCTCCATCCGGAGCGCCCCGGAAAGTTCTTCGCGGAACAGTCGGATAGCTTGGCTGGGCAAAAACGTCTATACTACGGCGGACCTCGCGGGCCCGTAGCGGATTGCGGCGCAAGCAACTGCGCTGAGGACATTCAGAATCGGGTACATCGCGACTTCGCCCCGTGCGGTCGACACATTCCGAAAAGGCGCAAGAATCGGAAAAATAGCTGGAAGCCGGCCCGCATCGAACGGGATAATGTCTGCCGCCGCGGTGTTCGCAGATTCCCGTCATCCCACACCTGATCCGGACGGGCAACGGTCGGGAAGGGTTTCGCTGGACCAGTTTGCCTGGCTCCTGCTTGGACTGCCGGTTTCTTCCCACCGGAGTGGGGCCGCCCCAGGGAGTGCCGCTGAGGATCCTCGATGTCTCAACGGGAACGGCTAGCCTCAGGAACCGTGTCCGAACCGGCCCCTCGGCCGACAGTCGGGCACCCGGCAGCACTGCGCCCAGCACCCGCCTCCGACGCCACGGCTTCGCCGCTTCCCTGGGAAGACTACTTCCGCGCCGCCACCCCCGCTCGTCAGAAGGAATTGCTGGCCCTGGCCGCCGCCCAGGGCGTGGTCTACGCGCATCAGTTGACTCCGCATGCCAACGGCTCAGCGGATGGTACGCGGCATCTGCTCGCGCAGGTGCTCGCGGGCCGTACCGATGAGCTGGAACCCGTCGCGACCGAAACCGTCGCCTGGCTCGACGCCGCTCTCGACGAGGATCAGCGCGAAGCGGTTGCGCGGGCGCTGGCCACTCCCGACTGCTGCTTGATCCAGGGACTGCCCGGCACCGGCAAGACCCGCACACTCACCGAGATCGCGGCCCAGGCCGTGCAACGCGGCCAGCGCGTGCTACTGCTGGCGTTCTCCTCCGCCGCGCTCGACCGCATGCTGGAACCGCTGGCGGCGCACGAGACAGTCGCGCCCATTCGCTGCCTGGCGCGCGGCGAACGCCCGGAAGACGTGTCGCCCACCGTCCGCGCTCTGACCTTCGCCGAACGCCTGCGCTGCCTGACCGAGCAAGCGCCGCCCGCCGCCCGTCGTCAGGCCGAGGAAGCCGACAGCCGTTGCCGGCAGCGCGAGCGCGATTTGCCGGTGCTGTCCCGCTTGCTCGAACTGGCCGACCGCCGGCAACAGCTCGCCTCCCGACAGGCCCAGCTCGACGACGAACGCGCCCGCCATCCCGGCGACATCGAACTGCTGGCGCAGACCGTCGAGTCCGGCACGAGCGGCGCGGCCGATGCCGCTTTCGTCGCCGAACTGCAGCAAGCCATCGCCGAGCGGAAGCAGGCGAGCATTCGCATCGACGAAAAGCGAGCCGAGCTAGGGCAGCAGGCGGCCGAACGCGAAAAGCAGGCCGAGGAACTCGAACAGCAACTGACGGCCCTGGTGCCCTTCGCCCAGGCCCGGCAGCAAGGCCGCTGGTGGTCGTGGACCTGGTGGCAGGCCGCCAGCCAGGGCGACGTGGTCGGCAAGCTGACCGAACTGGAAACCCGCAAGCAGCAACTGGCCCGCGACCGCGCAGCGCTGACCGAGTCACATCGCCAGCTGGACGATGAACTCGCCGCCGCCGAGCAAGGGTTTCGCACCCGCCGCGCCGCCTGCTGCCAGTCGGAAAACGACCGTCGCCAGCAGGACAGCGACCGCCGCCTGCAAACCCTGCGCGACGAGCAAA
>JAEUIF010000115.1 GCA_016795185.1 Planctomycetia bacterium
CCTTGAAGCCGCCAGCGGCTGCGTCGGTGCGCGGTCGGGCAGCGACCGGAATGGCTTGCCGTTGGCGGCGCGGCGGCGCAACTCGGCGCACGGCTCGAAGCGTGGGCCGAGCGCCTGCTGCAAGCCTTCCAGCGCGCGCACGATGTCGGCGATGCCGCGATCATCCGCGTACTGCAACGGTCCGCCGCGATGCGGCGCCCAGCCGGTGCCGAACACCATCGCCAGATCGACCGTTTCGGCATCCGCCGCGATGCCTTCGCCCAGGCAGGCCGCTGCCTCGTTGACCGACAGCAGCACCAGACGATCGCGATACTGTGCCGGCGTCATGGAGGGCGCGGACTGGGCCGTACCGAAGCGGATCGCCTCGTTCGGCTTGTGCGACTTGCCGCGATAGCGATAGAAGCCCACACCATTCTTCTGCCCCAGCCAGCCTTCGCGCCGAAACTGCTCGAAGAACGGGTTCGGCACCACCCGCCCCTCGAACACCGGCCGCAGCGATTCCTGCACGTGGGCGGCGATGTCCAGCCCCACCTGATCGAGCAGTTCAAGCGGCCCGACGGGCATACCGAAACGGCGCAGCAACTGGTCGAGTCGCTTCACCGCACGCAGTTCGTCGAGCACGACCACGGCTTCCATCAGGTAGGGCGTCAGGATGCGGTTGACCAGGAAGCCCGGGCTGTCCTTGACCGTCACCGGCAGCTTGCCCAGGCTGACGGCGAAGCGGGTCAGCGCGGCGACGGTGGCATCGTCCGTCGCTGGCCCGCGCACCACCTCCACCAACGGCATCTTGTGGACCGGATTGAAGAAGTGCAGCCCACCGACGCGCTGCGGGTGCTGCCGGCCTTCTTGCAAGTTGGCCACCAGCAGCGAGGAGGTATTGGTCGCCAGCACGGTGGTTGGCCGGGTGTGCTGTTCCAGGTCGGTGAAGAGCCGGCGCTTCACTTCGAGGTCTTCGAGCGCTGCTTCGATGACCAGGTCGGCGTTCTCGAAGCCTTGCCAGCCGGTGGTGCGGCCGATGGCGGCGAGCTTGCGGGCGGCTTCCTCGCGCGGCACGATGCCATGCTCGACGGCCTTCTGAAACAGCCCATCGATCTTGCGGATGCCGGCGGTCAGCGCTGCATCGTTGACCTCGCGCACGACCACATCGAAGCCACGAATCGCCGCCAGCTGAGCGATGCCCGCACCCATCGTGCCCGCACCGATGACGCCCACCTTGCGGATGCCGGACTCGCCGGCCGGCTGCGAAGCCTTGCGCGCCCGTTCGTGCAGGAACAGCCCGATCAGGTTTCGGCAAGCGGGCGTGGTCGCCAGACGGCCGATACCCTCGCGTTCGCGGGCCAGGCCGGCGGCGCTGCCGTCGCGCAGGCCGACGCGAATCGCCTCCAGGGCTTCCCACGGCGCGGGCATGTCGTCCGGCACGCGCTCGCGCAGCAAGCGGGCGGTGCCGCGAAACAGCAGGGCGCGCCCCAGCAGGTTCGATTCCAGCAGCTTTTGCCGCCAGGTGCGCAAGGGCAGTCCGCCCAGCCGGCGCTTGCCCTGGGTGCGCGCGGTGTCGGTCATCCGTTGTAGAACGGACGGCAAGTCGGCTTCCGAGGCAAGGGCATCGGCCAGGCCGAGACGCAACGCTTCCTTCGCGTTCACCTGCTTCTGGCCCAGGATGACCCGCAGCGCTGCTTCCAGACCGATGACGCGCGGCAGCCGCTGCGTGCCGCCCCAGCCGGGCAGCAGTCCCAGGCGAATCTCCGGCAAGGCCAGCTGCGTCTTGGAATGCTCAACCACCAGGCGATAGTCGCAGGCCAGGGCGCATTCCAGCCCGCCGCCCAGGCATGGCCCGCTGATGACCGCGAGCGTCACGGCGTTCAGGCCCGCGAGCTTGTCGAAGAGTTGCTGGCCCTGAGCCGACAGCGCCGAGGCGGCGGCCGCGCTGCGGATCGAGATGAACTCGTTGAGGTCCGCGCCGGCGATGAAGCCCGACGGCTTGGCGCTGCGCAGGATCAGCAGTCGGCATGCCGAATCGTTGCGGACGTGGTCCAGGGCGGCGTCGAAGTCGTGCAGCACCTGCGGGCTGAAGACGTTGACAGGCTTATCGGCCACGTCCAGCCAGAGAGTGGCGCGGTCATTGCCTTGGGGTTCGAGGCGCAGATTCGGCGTTTGGAAAGGTTGCATGCGACCACTCCTGAACTGAACGGTTAGCGACGCTTCGTAGAGGCGTTAAGCGATTCAACGCTTCTACGAAGCGTCGCGAAACAGTCCGCGGCAGCAAGCGTCAGGGCGTTTCGAGCAACAGCGCAGCGCCTTGCCCGCCGCCGACGCAGAGCGTCGCCAACCCGCGCTTTTGCCCGCGGCGCTTCAGTTCCTTCAGCAGCGCGATCACCAGCCGCGCGCCGGTTGCGCCTACCGGATGCCCCAGTGCGATCGCGCCGCCGTTGACGTTCAGCTGCGCGCGATCCAGCTCGCCCAGCGCCTCGTTGCGGCCCAGTTCCTTGCGGGCGAACTCCGCCGAGGCGGCGGCGCGCTCGCAGGCAATCACCTGGGCGGCAAAGGCCTCGTTCAACTCGATGAGGTCGATGTCGCGTAGCGTCAGGCCGGTGCGCTCCAGCAGCTTCGCCGTGGCGAAGACTGGCCCCAGGCCCATGCGCCGCGGATCGAGGCCCGCGTAGGCGTAGCCGCGCAGGTAGCCCAGCGGGGTGCGGCCTTCGGCGCGGGCCATTTCGCCGGGCATCACGATGACCGCTGCCGCGCCGTCGGTGATCGAGCAGGAGTTGCCCACCGTGACGGTGCCGCCCTCCTTGAAGAAGGGCTTCAACTTGCCCAGCGCCGCCAGCGACTGATCGGGGCGCGGGCCGACGTCCTGCATCAGCGGTTCCTTGCCGACGGTGACGGGCACGATCTCCTCCGCGAAGATGCAGCGTTCCTGGGCGGCGACGGCGCGGCGATGGCTTTCCAGCGCGTAGGCGTCCTGCTCCGCGCGGCCCACGCCGAACTCTTCCGCCAGGACTTCCGCCGTGCCGCCCATGAGCAGCCCGGACACCGGATCGACCAGGCCCAGCTGTAGGGCCGGCACCGGCTTGAAATGCTTGAGACGAAAGGTGAGCAGCACGGCCAGCCGCTGCCAGAGCGACTTCGCGCGGCTCAGGCGGATGAAACGCTCGGTTGCTTCCGGGCCATAGAGCAACGGCACCTGGCTCATCGACTCGACGCCGCCGGCCAGCACGGTTTTCGCTTCGCCCATCTGCACCAGCTGGGCGGCCGTGGTGATGGCTTCCATGCCGGAAGCGCAGTTGCGGTTGACGGTGTGCGCGATGCGGTCCTGCGGAACGCCCGCCTTCAGGGCAATGACCCGCGAGACATTGGCGGCATCCGCCGGCGTGGCGACGTTGCCGTAAACGACTTGATCGATGCGATCAGGGGCCAGGTGTGCGCGCTGGAGCAGCGCGGTCGTGGCGATGCGTCCGAGTTCCACGGCGGAGACCGCGGCCAAAGCGCCAAAGGCCTTGGCAAAGGGCGTGCGGACTCCTTCCACGATGGCGAGGTCAAGCATGGTGCATCCTGTTCCGCCGCCCACCTTATTCCCCTCGCCCCTTGCGGGAGAGGGGTTGGGGTGAGGGGATTTGAGACTCAACCTCGACCCCTCACCCCAACC
>JAEUIF010000148.1 GCA_016795185.1 Planctomycetia bacterium
ACCGTCAACGAGGCGGAGGGGCCTGGCCCGGCCATGGTGTCCGCCGTGGGGCCGGACGCCCGGCATTCCTTACAGGTCATGGGTACGGATTTGCAGCAGGGCTTCACCCTGACCGGCAACGTCGCCTGGGCTTTTCCCGAGAGTGGTCCCAACGTGCCCAAGCAATCGGAGCTGGCGTTCCAGCTGAAGGTGGGCACCTGGCGGAACGATGCGCCTGCGGCGGCCGACGACTTCGCCGTGACGAATGGGCAGACGCCCGTGGATGTTTTCGTGCTGGCCAACGACCGCGACCCGAACGGCGATCCCTTGACGATCCTGATCTTGACCCAGCCCCGTTTCGGGACCGTGGAAATTCACGGCCAAGACACGCCGGATGACCCGGCCGACGACTTTATCCGCTACCTGCCCGGCGCGGAGTACGTCGGTTCGGACTCGTTCACCTACGCGGTGCGAGACCGGTACGGCGCGGTCAGCACCGCGACAGTGACTGTCGCGGAGTTCGGGCAGGCCCTGAACGGAGTGTTCGCGGAGGACAGCATCTGGCCCCAGGCGCTCTGACGCCGACTGGCCGCGGGGCACCCGGCGCACCGATCCTGCGGACGTTGCCGGGTTTTCCGCCCCTGGCGCGTGCATCGCCCGGTGTCCGGCGGATGGACAGATTCGGCCCTTGCGGTATACTACCATTTATGCCATTCTCGATTCGGCTGTCGGCTGAATAGCCCCGGCGCGCCACACCCGGCCCGTTGCGGGGAAGTCGCCCGGAGATTGGCGGTACGAACCGCAACGCGGAACCTGGGTCGCCTGGTACCCCCTGATGCCACGGTCGCGCTGGTCACCGGACGAGAGCGTCAAGTCGTCGCTGGATATTTACTTCCGCGAGATCGACCAGACGCCCCTCTTGACCGCCGAGGAAGAACGGAAGCTGGCCTACCGGATCGCGGAGGGCGACGTCGCCGCCCGCGACCAGATGGTCCGCGCCAATCTTCGGCTGGTGGTGAACATCGCGCGCAGTTACGGCGGCAAGGGGCTCAGCCTGCCCGACCTCATCGAAGAGGGCAACCTCGGCCTGCTCCGCGCCGTCGAGGGATTCGACCCCACGATGAACACCCGCTTCTCCACCTACGCCAGCTACTGGATCAAGCAGGCCATCCGCCGGGCACTGGTCAACACCGCCAAGACCATTCGCATTCCGGTTCACATGGTCGAGTTGCTCGCCAAGTGGAACCGCGCCAGCCTGCAACTCCAGGACCAACTCGGCCGCACGCCGACGCCCGAAGAGATCGCCCGCAAGGTGGGCTTGCCCAAGAAGAAGCTGGCCAGCATTCAAAAGGCGATTCGCGTTTCGACCGTCGGTCCGCAACCGGAAACGACCGAGGAAGGCTGGTCGATCAACGACCTGGTGATGGACGGCCGGGCCAAGCCGCCCGACACCGAGATGGTCGAGACCGACGACCGGCAGTACGTCCTGCAACTCTTGAGCAAGATGGACCCGCGCGAAGCCACGGTGCTGCGGATGCGCTTCGGCCTGGGCGACGAGGAACCGAAGACGTTGAAAGAGATTGGCGAGAGCCTGGGCCTGACGCGCGAGCGGGTCCGGCAAATCGAAAGCGAAGCGCTGCACAAGCTCAGCGCCAATCTGCTCGGCCCCGAGTTTGAGGGCGAGAACGGAAAGTAGCCCGCCGCCCGCCGTTCCGGCAAAATGGGGCGGCTACTGAGTAAGTTGGCGGACGAAATCGGCACAAGCCTGAAGCGCCAGGGAAGGAAACAGTTTCCTTCGCTGGCGCTTCAGGCTTGTAAGCGCTTGAGGCTTGGAAGAGCCGCAACTCTCGGAGTTCTTGCTGGAGGCCATCAACCGAATAGCGGCAACGGCTGGCCGTCGGTGATGTGGAACGGGCGGCCGAGGTGGTCTTCCAGCTGGGCGTCGAGCGGAATGCCCAGGGCCTGGAAGATGGTCGCGTGCAGATCGTTCGGCCCGCAGGGGCGGTCGGCGGGCGTCGAGGCGATGCGGTCCGAACGGCCATAGACTTGCCCGCCGCGAATGCCGCCGCCCGCGAACGCCACCGAGTAACAAAACGGATAATGATCGCGCCCGGTGCCGTTCTGGGCCTTCGGCGTGCGGCCGAACTCGGTCAGCCAGACGACCAGGGTTTCGTCGAGCATGCCCCGGTCGGCCAGGTCGTTGAGCAGCGCGCTGCTGGCCTGTTCCAGCGGCGGCAGCAGGCCGGACTTCAAGCGCGTGAAGTTTTCGGAGTGCGTGTCCCAGTTGTCGCCGGCCGCGCCGTTGAGGTCGCCCGCCCCGCAGACCACGGTAATCAGCGGCACGCCCGCTTCCGCCAGCCGCCTCGCCAGCAGTACACTCTGCCCGCAGATGTGGTCGCCGTAGGCCGCCTGCACGGGGGCGGGTTCCTGTTCCAGGTCGAGCGTCTTGCGCACCTTCGGATCGAACATCAGGTTGAAGGCCAGCTGCTGAAAGTGGTCGAAGCTCACCGTCCGCGTGCTCGGCGGGCAGGCGCTGAGCGTGCGCGCCAGTCCGGCCCGCTCTTGCAACCGCTCGCGGTCGACGCCTTCGGCCAGTTGCAGCACCGGCACGCCCAGGTCGCGCGACACCCCGCCATACGGCTTGCCCTTCGCGGGCCGCAGCAGCAGCGGAGCATGCTTTGCCCCCAACCAGCCTGGCCCGTCGCCCGCTTGCAAGGTGTTGTTGTCCACCAGCGGATACGGAATCTGCACCGCGCCCGGCAGCCCTTTCGGTGCTGCCTTCAGCTTGCTGACCATCGCGCCGAGGCACGGCCAGTCCTGCGCCGAGGGCGGCTGGTTGACGAAGGCGGTCGCCTGTGCCGGCGCGTGGCCCGTCAGGTTCCAGTACATGCCCTTGCCGTGAAACGTCGAGGTGTGATGCACCGAACGCACGATGGCGAGCCGTTCGGTCTGCCGGGCGAGCAGCGGCATGTATTCACCGACGCGAATGCCCGGCGTGGCCGTGGCGATCGACTGATAGCTGGCGCGCACCTCGGCGGGCGCTTCGGACTTGGGGTCCCAGGTTTCCAGCTGGCTCATGCCGCCCCAGCAGTAGAGGACGATACAGGATTTGGCCTTGCCGTTGGTGCGTGTGGGCCGGGCCGCGGCCTGGCTGCGCAGACTGAAGAACTCCGGCAGTGATAGGCCCAGCAGACCGGCACTGGCAGGCAGGAACTGACGGCGGGTGAGCATGGCAGGACTCCCGCAAACAGGTAGGAAGGAATCTGATTGTCAGTGATAATCAGATAGCGGCATTGTCGGGCCTGGGGAGTTTGTTGTCAAGTATTTTTTTCGCGGGTATGCTGCAAGGAATGGAAGCGCCGACCACTCCAGCGAGCCGGGATGTCGCCCGCCGCCTGATCGAGTACATCCGCACGGCGGGTTTGACCGTGGGCGACCGGCTGCCGTCGATTCGCGAGCTGGCAGCGCACTTGCACGTCGGCACGAACGTGATGCGCGACGCGCTGGTGCAGGCGCAGCTGATGGGCGTGGTCCGCATGCATCCCCGGTCGGGCAGCTTCGTGCAGTCGCTGCGCGCGGGGCCGATGACCGAACTCTTCGGCGAGACGCTGGAAGCCTCGCTGATGCAGGTGGACCACACGCTGTTCGACTTGCTGGACGCCCGCCGGCTCATCGAAATTGAACTGGCGGGCCGCGCGGCCGAACGACGACGCCCCGAGGATTTGCTGCCGGTGCGCGAAGCGTTCGACGCCATGATCCGCTATCAGTCCGCCGAACCGCGCGCCGGCTACGTGGAGCCGGATTTGCAGTTTCACCTCGGCATCGCACGCATTGCCGGCAACCCCTTGCTAGCCGGCATCCTGGCAGGCTTGCTGGGACTGACGCGGCCCTACCTGCTGGGGCAGTCGCCGTCGGCGCAGGTCCGCGCCGGCACCGACCGCTCCCACGCCGCCATTTACGACGCGCTGCTCCAGGGCGATGCCGCCCGCGCCCGCGCTGCCATGGACGAGCACCTCGGTCTGGCCCGGCAGCACCTGCTGGAACAGGTCGCCGCGTCGCCCTATCGCGCGTTGCCGAAGGCCGCGGATTAGAGCGATTCGCAAACGGCTGTAGCAGCGGGCGCTGCGGTCCGCACAGCGGACCCGACGGTAATTTCGTAGGGTCCGCTGTGCGGACCGCTGCCGCCGGTCGCAAAATGCTCTAGCCGCTGGCCGCTTCGCGCCCCGGCCTGAGTTGTATCGTATCGGTGGTCGCGCGCGCCACGGCCGGCTCGCTGAACCAGAGCGGCCGATAGTCGCCCTGCCGCCAGGCGGGGAGCAGGTCGTCGTAGTGCGGGCTGCCAGGCTGGCCCGACTGGCCGCCGGGCAAGACGAAGCGGGCGGCGTCCCAGTGGCCCACGTCGAAGACCACGCGATAGGAAACCGTGAAGGTGGAAGCGACGAACGGGTGCCAGGGATCGACGCCGCTCTGGGCGATGGTGTCGATGTCGCCGCCGATGGGATACGGCCCCCGGCTGAGGTGGAGCAGCCGTTCCAGCAACGGCGAACCGAGGCCCAGCACATGGCCGAAGCGGATGCGGTGCAGCCGGCCCCAGTGCCAGCGCGCCGGGTCCGGCCCCAGCTGCCGGCGCAGGCGAGCGAGCGTCTGCCGGAAGGCGTCAGCGACCAGGGCGGTTCCTGCCGGTTCCATCAGCAAACGGTCGAGGAGCGCCAGCAGCAGGCTGGAGCCCCGGCCATGCAGCGCCGAGTTGAAGTTGAGCAACTCGTTGACGCCGCGCCCGCGCAGGAATTCGTGCAGTGACGCCGGCCAGTCCCGAAACGCACGGCGCACCAGCTCCCGGCGAAACACCGCGTAGATCGCGGCCGGCACGCTGTCGGCCTGCATCCCACCGTCCCAGTGCTGCCAGTGCTGCAACTCCGGGAATTCTGTCGCCGACAAGCGCGCGCACAGCCGGCGGGCAATCTCCCGCGCGGGCAGCGAGATCAGATCGTTCTGCATCCGTTCGCAGTCTGCGGGCGAGAGCTGCGCGGAAGCGCCGGCCAGCTGGCCAATGCGCTGCTGCCGGTAGCCGTCCATCCAGTCGGCGCTCAGGTAGTGCGGGCAGGTCAGCGCCGGCTCCTGGTTCGCGGACGACCAGAAACCCGTCGGCGGATTGACGACTTCGGGCAGGTCGTCGAACGGCACCTCGCCTTGCCATTCGTGCTGTGCATCGTGGCCCGGCGCGGGCAGGTCACTGATATCGCGCGCCCGCAGCGGAATCCGGCCCGCCAGCTTGTAGGCGATGACGCCGTCCACATCCGCATAGACGAAGTTCAGCGCGGGAAACGCCCAGCTTCGCAGCGCTGCGCGGAAGCTCGGCCAGTCGTGCGCCCGATTGAGGTGCAGCAGGGCCAGCGTGGAGCAGCGGCCATCGTCGGTGACGCTGCGCAGGCTGAGCGGCGGGCCGTCGGCGGGCACGTCCAGGAAGCCGTTGAGCAACGGGCCATGCCGGGTGCGGACCACTTCTTCAATGACGGGCTCCTGCCGCCCGCGCACGCGGATTTCCTCGCGCTGCACCTCGGCATCTTCCCAGGTATCACCGAAGCGAAAGCGCCGTGGCTGGTTGGGCGCTGCCTGTTCGAGGTACAGGTCCTGGGCGTCGGCCATCGCGGCGGTGATGCCCCAGGCGACGCGCTCGTTGTGGCCGATGACGATGCCCGGCAACCCCGGCATCGAAGCACCGATGACGTTCCAGCCCGGCGCTTGCAGGTGCGCCATGTACCAGGCCCCCGGCATGCGGGGCCGCAGGTGCGGATCGTTGGCCAGCAGGGCGCGCCCCGTGGTCGAACGCTGCGGCGCAACCACCCAGTTGTTGCTGCCGCCGCCCGACGCCAGCCACTCGGAGCGCGGCACATTCAGCGCCAGCTCGAAGTGCGGCAGGTCGGGTTGCGCTCCGTTCGAGAGTTGCCAGCGGATCAGCTTCGATTCCCAGCTGACGGTCAGGTTCCAGGCCATGTAGCGGGCGAAAGCGAGCGTATCGAGGATGCGCCACGGCGTCGGCGCCGCGCGGAGCAACCCATACTCGACCGGCGGGGCATGGCGTGATAGCCAGGCGTTCACCCCGGCGGTGTAGGCTTCCAGGCAATCGCGTTCCTCGGGTTCGAGCGCCTGGGCCTCGCGCTCGGCGTTGCGTCGGAAGCCGAGCCGCCGCAGGATGCGGTCGAGGTCGATGGCCCGCGCCCCGAACAGTTCCGCCAGTTCGCCGCGCGCTGTGCGCCGGTTCAGTTCCAGTTGCCAGAGGCGGTCGCGAGCATGGCAGTAACCCTGCGTGAAGAACAGGTCGTGGGCGTTGCGCGCCTGGATGTGCGGCACGCCGCAACGGTCGAAACGGACATTCACCGTTTCCCGACAGCCGGCCAGGCGCGCGGTTTCGTGGCGCGGCGGCAGGCACCGTTCGAGCAGCCAGCGGCGCAGGCCGGCTGCGCCGAACAGCGCGGCGACGGCCTGGGCGAAGTCGCTCGTCGCACTTTGAACAGCTGATGAAAATGTCATGTCCGCAACGAATCCAGGGCAGCCAATGCTTGCGTGGCGCGCAACCGCGCTGCTAAGATACCAAAAACTCGAACCAAGGTTGGCTGATGGGTGTCGTCATTAGATAGGAGGCCCTCCGGTTTCGGATCACTCTTCCCGACCGGCCCGCGCGGCGGCGAAACGCTATGTCAGCCTCGCTGCATTCGCCGTGCCGGTAATCACGAGGGAGAAAGAGAAGCCTTTATGACTTCCCGAGCGCATTCCCCTGCCCTGGAATCCAGCGTGCTGGTCCTGAACAAGCTGTTCATGGCCGTGCATATCGTGTCTGTCCGGCGGGCGTTCTGCCTGCTGTGCAAGGAACTGGCCGAGGTCGTCAGCCTCGAGGACGGCCAGTACAGCACCTATAACTTCACGAGCTGGCGCGAACTGAGCGAATATCGCGCGAAGAATTTCCGCCAGGAGGATGACGACTGGGTGCGCACCGCCACCAGCGAGATCCAGGTGCCGCGCGTCATCCGCCTGCTGGACTACGAGAAGATGCCGAAGCAGACGGTGAAGTTCAACCGTCGCAACATCTTCGCGCGCGACAATAACCAGTGCCAGTTCTGCGGCCGGCGCTTCTCCACCTCGGAGCTGAGCCTGGACCACGTGATCCCGCGCAGCCAGGGCGGCCAGACGACGTGGGAAAACATCGTCTGCGCCTGCCTGAACTGCAACGTCCGCAAGGGCGGGCGCACGCCGAAGCAGGCGCACATGACGCTGATCCGCAAGCCGGAAAAGCCCAAGCGCAGCCCGCTGCTGAATCTGAAGCTGACCCACAGCAAGTACCAGTCGTGGAAGACCTTCCTCGAGAATGCGTACTGGAACGTGGAATTGAAGTAACCCGAAGGCCCGCGAGGAATTGCCTCGCGGGCCTTTTTCTATTTCGGCAACAGCGCGTAGAGCGTCGGTTCGCGTGCCGATTTGCCTTGGATCGACCGAGCCGGTCGTGCCTATCAGGCCCGCTGTGGGCAGTGCTTGCAAGCAAGCACCGCACGCGGCGGGCCTGATCGCATGCAGTCCCGATTCGGCAGTTCCAGACGGTCGGTGGAACGGTATGATAGGGCGGACGGAGAGCCTTCGATGAACGCACCGTACCACGACCGTCCGCAATCCTCGACCGGCTGGACGAACCCGACCGTCGGTATGGGTGCGGACATCCTCGACCGTATGGAGCGCGCCGTGGCCAAGGTCCGCGAACGCCTGTTGCGTGCCACCGCGGCGCTGAACCGCATCGGCGTGCCTTATGCGGTGATTGGCGGCAATGCCGTGGCTTCGTGGGTGGCAACCATCGATGAAGGCGCGGTACGCACCACGCGCGATGTCGATTTGCTCGTCCGCCGCGCCGATTTGCCCGCGATCACGGCTGCCCTGGAGGAAGCCGGCTTCGTCGGTGGAGAACTGCTCGACGTGGTGATGTTCCGCGACGGCCCCGACGGCAAGCCAAGCGAAGCGGTTCACTTGCTGTTCGCGGGCGAGAAAGCCCGCCCCGACCATCTGCTGGCCGCGCCGGAGATTCAGACCGTTGATGATCCCGAAAACTACCGGGTGATCGCGCTCGCATCGCTGGTGGAAATGAAGCTGCTGTCAAACCGCGACAAGGACCGCACGCACTTGCGCGACCTGATCGGCGTCGGCCTGGTCGATGCCGCCTGGCTTCCCCGCCTGCCGCCGGTGCTGGCGGAACGCTTGCAAGCACTGCTGGACACGCCGGATGGCTGATGGATCGACGGTGTGCTGAATGACACCACGAACGCCGTCGCTTGCTTCCCAAGCCGGCGGCGGTCAATCCGCCGGCACTTCACACGGCCGCCGAGCGGCCGGCTTGGGAAGCAAGCGGACGCACCTTACGCAGGGCTGGACGAAGTGATGCGCATTCTATCGTATGTCGTCCGATTCGATGCCGGTTGCGCGCCGAACCCCTTTGGTGGTCGCCTGACCCTTGTCACGTGTAAACCTGGCATCCGCCGAACGGCCGTCGAGGGTGATCTTATTGTCGGCACGGGATCGGCTACCTTTCCTGGCAATGATCGTCTCATTTTCGCGGCAAAGGTTGCCGCGACCGTCCCCTTGGAGGACTATGGTTCAAACCCCGAATACCGCGACAAGATTCCATCTTTTGATGGTGAACCCTGGAGACGGTACGGCGACAACTACTATTTCATGGAGAATGGAGTCTGGCGACAACGCAAGAACAAGCATCACCCACTCGAAGCCTTGGAGAAGGACGTCAGTGGCAAGAACGCATTGATTTGCGACGAGTTTTGGTATTTTGGGCGTTGTGCCGTGCAGATTCCGTCACACTGTCGAGCCATCATCAAGAAAGGACCGGGATTCAAAATCATTGAAGACACGGAATTGGTGCATTCCTTGAACAGTTGGCTGAAGCAAATGAAGCCAGGGTTGCGCGGCAAACCCTGTCTCGGGGGCGACGATTTGGTGTTCTGTGCAACCACGGATCACGTTGACTTTAGCAGTCGAGCTGTCACAGCAGGATCCTCACAGCGAATCGGACTGCCTCGCCGATCAACGAAATGCCGTAGGATTTGCTAGTGCATAGTCAAAAGAGATGTTGCCCGAATGAGTGATGGGTGGCACGTCCCTCGGTACTCCGAGGGCGTGCTGGAGCGACTCGCACGCCTTCGGAGTACCGAAGGACGTGCCACCCCA
>JAEUIF010000213.1 GCA_016795185.1 Planctomycetia bacterium
GGTCAACCAGCTGACCAAGATGATTCCCCAGGTGCTGAACATCTCCATCGACGACGCCCTGGCGCAGAACGCCGACTTCCGCAAGGAGTACGAGACCGATCCGCAGGTCCGCGACCTGCTCGACATCGCCCGCAAGCTGGAAGGCACGAACCGCAACGTCGGCACGCATGCCGCCGGCGTGGTCATCTCCAACGGCCCGCTGACCAACTACGTGCCGTTGCAAAAGCCCAGCCGGGGCGACGCCTCCGCCGTCACCACGCAATGGGTGATGGGCGACCTGGAAAAAGTCGGCCTGCTGAAGATGGACTTCCTCGGCCTGCGCACGCTGACGCTGCTTGACAACTGCGTCAAACTCATCCAGAAGACGCGCGGCGAGGACATCGACCTGTTCGCGCTCGAAATCACCGGCGATGCGCCGCCGGTCAAGAAGACCTACGAGCTGTTGCAGAGCGGCCGGGCCAAGGGCGTGTTCCAGCTGGAATCGGACGGCATCCGCGAGTTGCTCAAGCGGATGAAGCCCGACAACATCCGCGACTTGATCGCCATCATGGCGCTGTATCGGCCGGGTCCGTTGCAAGGCGGCATGGTCGATGCGTATGTGAACCGCAAGCACGGCCGGGAGAAGCCGACCTATCAGCACGAGATGATGAAGGAAATCCTGGAGGAGACGCACGGCGTCATCGTCTACCAGGAACAGTGCATGCGCATCCTGAACCGCCTGGGCGGCATCGAGCTGGCCAGCGCGTACGCTTGCGTGAAGGCCATCAGCAAGAAGAAGCAGGACATCATCGACCAGCGCAAGGCGGAGTTCATCAAGGGCGGCGTCGAGCGCGGCGTCAGCGAGGAGACGGCGCGGGAGATCTTTGACCTGATCACGTTCTTCGCGGGGTACGGCTTTAACAAGTCACACACCGCCGCCTATGCCCAGGTCGGTTACCAGACCGCCTATCTGAAGGCGAACTACACGCCGGAGTTCATGGCCGCGCTGCTGTCCAGCGAGATCGACGACAGCAACAAGCGCGACATCATGGTCGAGCACATCCGCGATGCTGAGGGACTCGGCGTCGAGGTGCTGCCGCCCAACGTCAACGCCAGCGACGTGGAATTCAGCGTGGTGGACGGCAAGATCGTCTTTGGCCTCACCGCCATCAAGGGCGTCGGGCGTGGCGCCGCCGCGGAGATTGTCCGGGCGCGGGAAGAGAAGGGGCCATATCACGACCTTTTCGACCTGTGCGAGCGCGTCGATCTGAAGCTGGTGCCCAAGGCAGCGCTGGAGAAACTCATCAAGGCCGGCGGCTGCGACTGCTTCAAGGCCCGGCGCGCCCAACTCTGGGAAGTGCTCGGCCCCGCTCTGCAAGGCGCGGCCGACATGCAGCAGGACCGCAAGCGTGGCCAGGGCAGCCTGTTCGGCGACTCGGCCAGCGCCAACGGGAACGGGAACGGCAATGGCGACGGCCGACCCGCGCCGATCCTGCCCGACGTGCCCGAATGGTCCAACGGCGACCGGCTCAAGTTCGAGAAGGAAGCGCTCGATTTCTACTTTTCCAGCCATCCGCTGGTGCAGCACGAGGAAGACCTGCTGCTCTCGTCGCACAAGGTCGAGCACTTGAAGGACGTGGGCGCGAACCAGGAAGTTTGCCTCGGCGGCATGCTGACCGGCATCCGCTTCCAGAACACCAAGAAGGCGCGCAATGGCAACAGCCGGTACGCGCGCTGCAAGCTCGAAGACCTGACCGGCGCGGTCGAGTGCGTGATGTGGCCCGACGATTTCGTCCGCTTCAAGGACCACTTCGTCGAGGACAAGGTTTGTTTCGTCACCGGCGTGGTCGAGCACAACCGCGAGGAACCCGGCCTGGTGCTGACCGGCGTGCTGACCGTCGAGCAGGCGCGGGCGCGGCTGGTCAAGCGCGTCTGGCTGCAACTGGTGCGTGGCGAGCACCGCGAGAACATCATCGACGCCATCGTGCCCGTGCTGCGCAAGGCCAAGGGCGAGCGGCCGGTCATCCTGTGCGTCTCCGACGGCGCGGGTCGCCATGCCACTCTGAAAGTAGACCAGGAGTTTTACGTCAACCCGCTGAAGCTCGACCGCGAGGAACTGATGAACCTGCTGGGACCGAGCCGGGTGCGGTTTTCCAAGTAGCCCGCGCATGCTTGTACGTCGGGCTTTCTAGCCCGACATCAGCACCACAGACTTGCCGTGCCCGCTTGAACGATGCCCATGTCACTCGGCCGGTACATTGAGCCGAGGGCGCGGTGTGTCGGGCTGGAAAGCCCGACGTACGAACTGGCAGCGAATCCATGACCGACCTCACCGACCACGAACGTGCCGTCTACGAATGGCAGATGTGGGTCGCCGATTTCGGCGAGACGGGCCAGCGTGCCTTGAAGCAGGCGACCGTGCTGGTGTCGCGCGTCGGCGGGGTGGGCGGCACGGCGGCTTATTACCTGGCGGCGGCAGGCGTTGGCCGGCTGATTCTCGCCCATGCGGGCAACATCCGGCCCAGCGACCTCAATCGCCAACTGCTGATGACCGACGCCGCCCTGGGGACTTCGCGCGTGGAGTCCGCCGCTCGCCGGTTGCGCGAACTGAATCCGCGCGTCGAAGTGACCGCCGTGCCGGAGAACATCAACGCCGACAATGTCGCCCGGTTGGTGGGGCAGGCTGACTTGATCTGCGACTGCGCTCCGCTGTTCGGCGAACGCTTCCTGATGAATCGCGAAGCGGTACGGCAGGGCAAGCCCTTGGTCGATAGCGCCATGTACGACCTGGAAGCCCAGCTGACGACGGTCCTGCCCGGCCGGACTCCGTGCCTGGCCTGCCTGTACCCGGCCGAACCGCCGGCGTGGAAACGGCAATTCCCGGTGTTTGGCGCGGTGGCGGGCAGCATCGGCAGCCTGGCAGCGCTGGAAGCGATCAAGGTGCTGGCCGGCTTCGGCGAACCGCTGGCCAGCCGCATGCTGCTGTGCAGCCTGCGCGACATGACCTTTCGCACGGTGCAACTCGAACGCAATCCGCGCTGCGCGGTCTGCGGTACGAAAGACCCTTGACTTGCGGCCCGAAATGCGGGAGCGTGGAGGTAGCGACCCATCCTTTTCAGGCGGAGATACCGAGATGTACCCCTCGCGGACAATGCAGGTTGGCGCCGCCATGCTTGCCGTGCTGACCCTCGGCAGCATTACGCCACAGGCCGAAGCTTGCCGTTTCGTGGCGGGCGGTGCCATGCGGTTCGGCGCTGGCGTCAGCGGCCGAGGTTTGGTGCCCGGTCGCACAGGTTTCTTTCCTGGCGTCTCGCCGTTGACGCCGGGCATCAACCCGCTGGCCGCGCTGGTCGGCAACCCGTACGGCGGGCCGGTGGCCACCATGAGCAGTACCGGCGTCGGCATTCTTGGCTACGATCCTTACCTGTACAGCACCGCCGATCCCTTCGGCGGCTACCTGAAGGGCACCGCCGCCGTCATCGACGCGCAGGGCCGCTACTTGGTGACCGTCGAGCAGGCGTACATGGCCAAGGAAGACCTGAAGCGCGCCAAGCTGGCGAATCGCCGGGCCGCGCTGGAAGAATGGCTCTGGGAGCGCGAGAACCTGCCGACGCTGGAGCAGGAACGCGCCCGCGACGCCCAGCAACAGTTGCTGCGCGCCCAGAACGATCCGCCGGTCACTGAACTCTGGTCGGGCCAGTCGCTCAACGTGCTGCTCAACAGCGCGGCGGCCCTACCGCCGCAGGGGCAGGGGCCGAACATTCCGCTCGATGAAGAACTGCTCAACAAGATCAACCTCAACACTGGCAAGGGCGGTGTCAACTTCGGCCTGCTCAAGAACGACGGCAACCTGACCTGGCCGACCGCGTTGCTCGACCTGAAGCCGGCCGCCGAGGCCCAGGAACTGCGCGACCAGTTGCAACGCCGCACCAAGGAAGCGGTCGAGCAAGCCAAAAACGGCGCGCTGGACCCGAACACGATGCGCGAGTTGGAAAAGTCCTCGGAGCGCCTGCAAAAGCTACTGCTGGCGCAGGTCGGCGACCTGCCGTTCGGCGACTACAGCGAGGGCAAGCGTTACCTGGGCCAGTTCAACGACGGCCTGCGGGCGCTGCGCGAACCAAACGCCAAGGAGTTCGCCAGCGGCAAGTTCAAGCTCAAGGCCGCCACCGTCGCTGAACTGGTGGAACACATGAACCGTCACGGCCTGAAGTTCGCCCCCGCCGCCCCCGGCGACGAATCCGCCTACACGGCCCTGCACCGCGCCCTGGCGGACTACAGCGTCGGCGTCAGCAAGCTGTCGGCGGAGAAGCGCTGAACCGCGAACACGCGAAATAACCAATGACTGCCGGGCCAATACGCCCGGCAGTTTTTCTTTGCGCCCCGCCTCCCGCGCACTTTCCGGCTTGCCCCGTCGCTCCGGGTTGCAGTACGATCCGCCTGCAAAAACTCGTTCCTGGGCGGGAGCCAGCGCCATGAGCAGTGATGCCAGCGAACCGTTGCCGCCGGTGAAGCAGGCCGCCGAGACCATCGCGCACGCCGTCCGGGAGCGCGACGTGCTGCGAACGACGGCGCTGTGCCTGGCGATCGCCGCCGGCTCGTGGTACCTGCTGCGGGAGTTCGCGCCCGTGCTGCGGCCGTTGCTGCTGGCGGTGTTCCTGTGCTACATCATCCTGCCGCTGCACCACCGGCTCCGGCAGAGCTTTCCGGGGCCGGCGGCCATCTTCGTCCTTGCGGGCGCGACGGCCGGCGGTCTACTGTTGCTGGCGCTACTGATCTTCAACAGCGCCGCCGACCTGACGGCGGAACTGCCCCAGATGGTGCGGCGGGGCGGCCAGCTGTTCAATCAGTTGGAAGCGTGGTACCTGAAGAACCTGCCACCCTGGCTGAACCCCAGCGACAGCGAGCGCACGCCGGGCGCACCCATCGACGCCGCCATGCTGCGCAACATCGTCGGCCACGTGCTCAACGCCGCGGCGGATGCCGCCACCGATGCCGTGGTGGTGGCCATCTACCTGCTGTTCCTGCTGCTCGAAGCGCGCCGCCTGCCGGGCCGCATCCAGCACAGCTTCGCCACGACGGAATCGGATCAGATCTTGACAGTGGTCCGGCGCATCAATGACGCGATGGCGACTTACCTGTGGGTGAAGGTGAAGGCCAGCCTGGTGCTGGCCGTGCCGGTGACGCTCGTACTGCTGCTCTTCGGCATCCACTCGGCGGTGATGTGGGGCGTGCTGACCTTCCTGCTCAACTTCATCCCGTACCTGGGCAGCGTTATCGCCTGCTCCGCGCCGATCCTGCTCGCGTTTATCCACCTGCATTCGCCCTGGCAGGCGGCCAGCCTGGCCGTGGTGCTGGTGACCATTCACATGCTGTCGGCCTACGTCGTCGAGCCGGCGATGACCGGCAAGGCGGTGGGCCTCAGCCCACTGGTCATTCTGATATCGCTGGCGTTCTGGGGTTTGTGCTGGGGCCTGACGGGCATGCTGCTGGCGGTGCCGCTGACGGTCATGCTGCAAATCGTGCTGGACAACGTGGCCCTCACCCGGCCGTTCGCCCGCCTGATGGGCGGCGAACTGTCGTGAGTTTCCCCAGTCCTACTCCCCTCTCCCCTGGCGGGAGAGGGGTAGGGGT
>JAEUIF010000238.1 GCA_016795185.1 Planctomycetia bacterium
GCGGGTTCGCAGCCGCTGGCGGTGTCGCGAGGCAGCACTACGGCTTCGCGTCCTGGAACGCCTTGAGCAGTTCCTCGCCGCCCTTGACGTCCTTGCCGACGCGCAACAGTTCGCCCGTGAATTCCTTGAGCAGCTTGCCCAGGTCTTCCTTGTACTTCTTTTCCAGCTCCGCTTCCTGCTCCTTGGTCGGCTTGCCGAGCTTTTCGAGCTTCTTGGCGGTTTCCTTCATCGACTCGGCGATCTTCTTCACCTTGGGGGTCGCCGCCTTGGCGGTTTCCTCGTCCTTCACGCCCTTGAGCACGTTGGTCGCTTCCTTGAGGTTGCCGACCATTTCCTTGAGCAAGACTTCGTGGGTGTCCTGCGCCGCGCCGCGGCCGACCACGCACAGCAAGAGCGCGCAGCTCACGGCCATGAGCTTCTTCATGTCCTATCCTTTCGGGACCAAATCTTGCGGAGCAGATTGCCCAGAGGTGATCTGCGGCTCGCCGAGAACGCCGCGGTGAGTTGACGGATTCTCTCAGCGCGGTAGGCGGGTTACAAGGGGATTCGCCGGTCTTTGCCGCCAGCACCGACGACACGCTCACTCGCGCTTCTCCGCCGCGTCACTGACCGCGGCCTCCTCTTCGTCCTTGTCGTCGGTCAGCGTCGGCACTTCCAGGCCGAGGTAGCCGCGCGCCTTCAGGCATCGCTGCATCAGGTAAGTGCGCGTCTTCTGATGGTCGGCCAGCGTCTCGGCGTCGAGCACTTGCGGTACGCTGACCGCGATGCCGATGGTCCGCCAGAAGTCGGGACGCTTGTTCGTCATCGGCTTGCCCTGAAAGTACGAGAAGAAGCTGCCCCAGCCACCTTCGATCCAGAGGACCAGCACCGGCGTTTGCGGCCGTTCGTGCAGGATGTGCCAGACGCCGCGGCCGAAGCGGCGCACCGACGGCTTCGGGTCTTGCCGCAGCCGGCCTTCGGGAAACAGCACCACGCATTCGCCCCGGTCGAGCGCGGCGATGGCTTCCTTCAGCTCCGGCGCTTCCCGTCGATAGCCCGACGCCTGCACGCGAATGGTGCCGACCACGTAGACCATCAGCGGCCTGATGAAGGGCAAGTCGTAGAAGACGCTGGTCATCATCGGGATGATGCGTCGCGGCAGCACCTTGCCCACCCAGAGCGGATCGAGATAGGCCGTGTGGTTGGCGATCACCAGCAGCGGCCCTTGCAAGGGCACCCGGTCCAGCCCCGGCCCGACGGCACGAAAGCGGTAGACAGGCCAGACTACCACTTCCATGAACTGCTCGATGGCCGCCCGGCGCAGCACCCCGCACAGGCCGAGGACCGCCAGCGCGGTGACGGCCAGCAGCACGTTGAGCTGGCCCGTCGGCGACAGGCCGGCGTAGCGTACCAGGGCGTACATGCCAGCTGCCGCCACGACGATGACGGTGTAGTTCGCGGTATTGGAGACGGCCATCGCGTTGCCGCGCGCGTCGGCCGGCACCGCGGCCTGGAAGGCGGCGCGCAGCGGCACATTGACCAGTCCGCCCATGAAGCCAAGCAGCAGACTCGGCCAGAACGGGTCGGCGAGGAACCGCGCCCCGAGCAGAGCGAACAG
>JAEUIF010000301.1 GCA_016795185.1 Planctomycetia bacterium
CTCTCGGAAACCGCACGACCAACCTCTACGATGCCGCTGGCCGGCCGGTGGCCGCAGTCAACCCGCTGGGTTATCGGTCCACGATGACTTACGACGCCGCCGGCCGCAACCGGGCGGGGATCGACGCCCTGGGGCGCCGGATCACCCTCGGCTACGACGCCGCCGGCCGAGTCGTCCGCAAGATCGCCCCGTTGGACCGCATTGCCACGACCGTCTACGACGCGGCGAGTCAGGCCGTGGCGGCAATCGACCCGCTCGGCCGGCGCACCACCACCGTGTACGACCTGGGCGGCCGGGTGAGCGCTGTCATTAACCCCCTGGGCAAGCGCACGACCACGCTCTACGACGGGGCGAGCCGGAGCATCGCCAGCATCGACCCTCTGGGGCACCGGACGTCCACGGTCTACGACGTCGGCGGCCGGTCGATCGCCAGCGTCAATGCCCTCCGTCAGCGGACCAGCGCGGTCTACGATTGCGCCAACCGGTTGCTGGCGACGGTCGATCCGCTGCTGCAGCGGACGTCGACGGTCTACGACGCGGCCGGCCGGAGCATCGCCGCCATCAACCCGCTGGTGTTACGCACCACGTCGGCCTACGACGCGGCCAACCGCCCCCTCGCGTCCATCGACCCCCTCGGCAATCGCAGCAGCACGGTGTATGACGTCGCCGGCCGCACCGTGGCCCGGGTGTACCAGATCGGCAACCCCACCACCGTCCGCACGACCGCCATCTACGACGACGCCGACCGCCAGGTCGCCACGGTCGACCCGTTGCGCCATCGGACCACCACGGTATACGATGCCGCCAGCCGCGCTGTGGCCGTGGTCAACCCCCTCGGGAAAAGGACCAGTTCGGTCTACGACGCCACTGGCGGCCTCCGCGCCAGTGTCGACCCGCTGCTCAACCGGACGACCACGGTTCATGACGTGGCGGGCCGAACCGTCGGCGTCATCAACCCGCTCGGCCACCGGACCACGTCGGTCTACGACCGGGCCGACCAGTTGCTGGCCACCGTGGACCCGCTGTTGCAGCGGACGTCGACCGTCTACGACGCGGTGGGCCGCCGCCTGGCGGGCGTCAGCCCGCTGGGCCAGCGCACCACGTCGGTGTACGACGACGCCAACCGGCTGTTGGCCACCATCGACCCGCTGCAACAGCGGACTTCGACGGTCTACGACGACGCCAACCGAAGCCTCGCCAGCATCAACCCGCTCGGCAAGCGGACGACTTCGGTTTATGACTCGGCCGGCCGGCAGGTGGCGGCGGTCGACCCGCTGTTGAACCGGACCAGCACCGTCTACGACCGGGCCGGGCGGACCGTCGCCGCCGTCAACCCGCTCGCATTCCGGACGACGTCGGTCTACGACCCGGCGAATCGGAAAATTGCCACGGTCGACCCGCTGCTCCAGCGCACCAGTACCGTCTACGACCGGGCCAGCCGTGCGCTCGCCACGATCAACCCGCTGGGGCAACGCACCACGTCGGTCTACGACCTCGCCAGCCGGCAATTGGCCACGGTCGATCCGCTCGGCAACCGGACCAGCACCGTTTTCGACGCCGCCAGCCGGAGCGTCGCCGGCGTCGACCCGCTGGGGAAGCGGACCACGTCGGTGTACGACGACGCCGATCGGCTGGTGGCCACCGTCGATCCCTTGCAGAACCGGACCAGCACCGTTTACGACCGGGCCGCGCGCAGCATTGCCCGCGTCAACCCGCTGGGCAAGCGGTCCACCACGGTCTACGACGCGGCCAACCGCCAGCTGGCCACCGTCGACCCGCTGTTGAACCGCACCAGCACGCTCTACGACGCGGCCAACCGCACGGTGGCGGAAATCAACCCGCTCGGGTTCCGCTCGTCCACCGTGTACGACGCGGCCAACCGCCAGCTGGCCACCATCGACCCGTTGTTGAACCGAACCAGCACCGTCTACGACGCCGCCAGCCGGAGTCTGGCTCGCGTCGACCCGCTGGGCAAGCGGACGAGCACCGTCTACGACGACGCTGATCGGCAACTGGCCACGGTCGATCCGCTGGGCAAGCGGACCACCACGGTTTTCGACGCGGCCAACCGTTCGGTCGCGAGCGTCAACGCCCTCAGTTTCCGCACCACCTCGGTCTACGACGCCGCCAACCGTCTGCTGGCCACCGTCGACCCGCTGCTCCAGCGCATGTCGACGGTCTACGACGCGGCGGGCCGGAGCATTGCCGCCGTCAACCCGCTGGAGTTCCGCACCACGTCCGTCTACGACAGCGCCGGCCGGCAGCTGGCGACCGTCAACCCGCTACGCCACCGGACCAGCACGATCTACGACGCCGCCAGCCGCACGGCGGCGCGCGTCGATCCGCTCGGCCAGCGCACCACCTCGGTCTACGACGACGCGAACCGGCAGACCGCCACCATCGACCCGCTCGACCGCCGGACCAGCACGGTCTACGACGCCGCCAGCCGGTCCCTGGCTACCATCAACCCCTTGGGGAAACGCACCAGTTCCGTCTACGACGACGCCAACCGGCAACTGGCCACGATCGATCCGCTACAAAATCGAACCAGCACTGTCTACGACCGGGCCAGTCGGCGCCTTGCCAGCGTCAACCCGCTAGGGTTGCGCACGACTATGGCGTACGACGCCGCCGGCCGGACCGTGGCGACCGTCGACCCGCTCGGCCACCGGACCAGCACGGTCTACGACGCCGCCAGTCGCACCGTCGCCGCCATTGACGGGCTCGGTAAACGGACGTCCTCGGTCTACGACGCCGCCGACCGGCTCGTCGCCAAGGTGGACCCGCTCGGCCAGCGCACGAGCACCGTCTATGACGACCTGGGCCGGACCGTCGCCAATGTCAACCCCCTGGCCCAGCGCACGACCTCCCTGTACGACGCGGCCGACCGCCTGCTGGCCTCCGTCGACCCACTCCTGAACCGCACCACGAAGGTCTACGACCGGGGCGGCCGGGCGGTGGCCAGCATTAACCCCTTGAACTACCGGACCAGCTCGGTCTACGACGCCGCCAACCAGCTGCTGGCCACCGTCGACCCGTTGCTGCACCGGACCAGCACCGTCTTCGACGCCGCCGGCCGTACCGTGGCCGCGCTGAACCCCTTGGGTTACCGGACCAGCACGGTCTACGATGCCGCCAACCAGCGGCTGGCGACGGTGGACCCGCTGCTCAATCGCACCAGCACGGTGTACGACCGGGTCGGCCGCAGCTGTGCCCGCTTCAACCCACTGAACCTGCGCACCACGTCGGTCTACGACGACGCCAACCGGCAACTGGCCACGATCGACCCGCTGCTCCAGCGGACCAGCACCGTCTTCGACGCCGCCGGGCGGGCCGTGGCCAGCGTCAACGGCCTGGCCAAGCGCACCACCACGGTGTACGACGCGGCCGCGCGCCGCGTCGCCACGGTCGACCCGTTGCTCAACCGCTCAACCACGGTGTACGACGCAGCCAACCGGGCCATCGCCACCGTCGACCCGCTCAGCCAGCGTACGACTTCGGTCTACGACGCTGCCGACCGGCAACTGGCCACGGTCGATCCGCTCGGCAACCGCACGAGCACGGTGTACGATGCCGCCGGCCACACGGTGGCCAATGTCAATCCCCTGGGGTTCCGCTCCACCTCCGTGTACGACGCAGACGGCCGCCTCATCGCGGCCGTCGACCCACTGCTCAACCGGACCAGCACGGTCTACGACCGGGCTAGCCGCGCCATTGCCGCCATCAACCCACTCGGCAAGCGCACCACCACGGTCTACGATGCTGCCGACCGCCAGCTGGCGACCGTCGATCCGCTCGGCAACCGGACCAGCAGCGTCTTTGACGCCGCCAGCCAGACGATTGCCGCAGTCAACCCGCTGGGCCGGCGCACCACCACGGTGTACGACGCGGCCGACCGGCGGACCGCGGCCATCGATCCGTTGCTGAACCGTACGACCACGGTGTACGACCGGGCCAGCCGCGCGCTCGCCACCATCAACGCGCTGGACCGCCGCACCACCACGGTGTACGACAACGCCAACCGGCAACTGGCCACGGTCGACCCGTTGTTGCGCCGGAACAGCACCGTTTACGACCGGGCCAACCGCAGCATTGCCGCGATCAACCCGTTGGGCCGGCGCACGACCTCGGTTTACGACGACGCCGACCGCCAAACCGCGACCATTGACGCCCTGCTGCAGCGCACGACCACAGTGTACGACCGGGCCAGCCGTGCCGTCGCCGGCGTCAACGCCCTCGGCCGGCGCACGACGTCCGTCTACGACGCAGCCGGCCGGCTGCTGGCCACCGTCGACCCGCTGCTCAACCGCACGACGACCGCCTACGATCGGGCCAGCCGGAATGTGGCCAGCATCAACCCGCTGGGCCAGCGGACGACGTCCGTTTACGACACCGCCGACCGTAGTGTTGCCAGCGTCGATCCGTTACTCAACCGCACGACCACCGTTTATGATGCGGCGAGCCGGGCCGTCGTGCGCGTCGACGCCCTGCTGCATCGCACCACGTCGGTGTACGACGATGTCGACCGGCAACTGGCGACGGTCAACGCCCGGGGCCATCGCACCAGCAGCGTTTACGACGCCGCCGGCCGGCGTGTGCGGCTCGTGGACCCGAACAGTCAGACCGTAACCTTCCTCTTCGACGCCTTGGACCGCGACGCCGGCAGCATCGACCCTCTCGGCCGCCGGGTGACGTTCGCCTACGACGCGGTGGGCAACCGCCGCCTCAAGCTCGATCCGCGCGGCAACCGCCTGACGTCCACGTACGACGCGGCGAACCGCCTGACTGGCGAACGCTGGCAGACCGGCCAGCGCAATACCTATAGCTATGACGCCGCCGGCAACCGCACGCGCGTGCAGGACAACACGGGCGCCTACACCACCGTCTACGACGCCAAAGACCGCGCGGTCGGTGTCCTCAGTCCTCACCAGAAGCGCGTCACCTATGCCTACGACGCCGTCAACAACCGCACCCGACTGCTCGACCCGGACAACGGGCGCTTCACCTACGCCTACGACGCCGACGACCGGCTGACCGGGCTGACCAACCCGCAGGGCAAGCGGACGTCGTTCAGCTACGACGCCGCCAGCCGGCGCACCGGGCAGCGGCACGGCAACGGCAGCCGGACCTCGCACACCTACGATGCTGCCAACCGCGAGACGGGCCTGGTCAACGCCAGCGGCAGCGGCGCGGTCGTCAACCGCTTCACCTACACCTACGACGCCGTCGGCAACCGCGTCCGCGTTCAGGAAGTCAACGGCACGCGCACCACCTGGAGCTACGACCCGACCTACCAGCTGACCAACGAACGGCGCAACGGGCCCAACGCCTTCAACGTCACCTACAGCTACGACCCGGCGGGCAACCGCACGCTGCAGCTCGACTCCGGCGTCCGCACCACCTCGGTCCACGACGCCGCTAACCAGTTGCTCTACCAGACCACCAACGCCAACCGGACCACGTACACCTACGACCCGTGCGGCAACCGCACGCAGAAGGACGCGGCCGGCGTCTCGACCTACTACGGTTGGGACGTCGCCAACCGGCTGGAGACGGCCGAGCCGGTCAGCGGGCGCGTGAGCTTCGCTTACGATGCCGCCAGCCGGCGCGTCCAGAAGCAGACGCCGACCGAGACCCGGAAGTTCCTCTACGACTTCGAGAAGGTCTTGCAGGAGACCGACGGCGACGAACTGCAGACCAGGGAGTACACCAGCACCACAGAGCAGTACGGCGAGCTGCTCAGCGCCTTCGACCACGGCCAGAGCCTGTACTTCGAGAGCGACGCCCTGGGCTCGACGGACGCCCTGGTCAACGACAACCAGTTCCCGACCGACCGCTACACCTACCGGGCCTTCGGCCTGGACGCGCACACGGCCCAGGGCAGCAGCGGCGGGGCGGCGTTACCCTCACCGCTGGCGTTCCCGCTGGGGTCGTTGGGCGACAACGCCAGCCCCGGCACCGACCGCACCTGGGTGGGCAAGCAGGGCTACGTCCGCGAGAGCGAGACCGACTTGTACCTGGCGGGGCGGCGCTACTACGACTTCGCGGCGGGCCGCTGGCTCAGCGAAGACCCCAGCGGCTACAGCGACGGGCCGAACCTCTACCTCTATGCCGCCAACAACCCGGTCAACGTGGTGGACCCCAGCGGCTTGCAAGGGGAGCCGGGACCGTGCGGCGGCGAGATGGGCCTCACGTGCGACGTCGAAAAGGAGTTCGCGGAGTACGTCAAAGCCGCCCAGAGTGTGGCGGGCACGGCTAACACGTTGAAGGAAGCCTGGGCGAATAATCCGAGGGGAGAAGTATCGCCCCGCAAGCAGATCCTCGACTGGTTCAATCCCTCCCAGTACGCCATGAGCGCGGCGGAGTGTTTCTGTTACCTCCGGCAGAGGGCGACGTTGAAGACCGTGAGCGCGGGCGCCCAGTGCCTCGGCGCGCTGGGCCCGCTGTTCAGCTTCCAGCTGTTGAATCCTTGGGTGCCATTCCGACCGCCGACAGAGTTGCCGGAAAAGTGCTGGGCCGCCGTGTACGGCTTCTTGCCCAGCCCGCCACCGGGGAACGACGCCAAGGTGTCGGCCAAGGCCGGGTGGTTGCTGGACAACCTGAATCACCCCTGCTTGCGGGCCATCCCGCCCGCCAAGCCCCTGGTGGAAACCGCCGTCTCCTACCGGGCCAGCTTCGTCAACGTCATCCAGGTCGTCGAGAAGCTCTGGGACGAGCGCGAGCAGCACAAGGCGGCGATCACCAAGTTCTTCAAGGATCGCATTACCGCCCTGGAGAAGTGCTTCCAGAAGGTGTGGAACTGGGCGCGGGACGCAGTGGTCGCCAAGGGGCGGCAGCTGCTGAGCGGCCTGGGTATTGGAGACATCGCCACGGGCATTCTGAGCACGGCGGTGTGCCTGGTGTTCGATTCGCTGCGCGACAGCGTGCTCGACGCCGTCCGCAAGCCGCAGGAGTGGCTCGACTCGATCAAAGAAGCGATCGACGAAGTCCTCGATCCGCTGCCCAAGTTCCGGGCGCAGTTCGAGCAGCTCGGCGAGCAGGCGCGCACCGCGCTGGGCGGCTTCGCCCAGGGGATGTTCGCTCAGGGCGCGCGCGGCCTGCAGGGGGTGCTGGACGGCACCATCGGTGTCGTCGACACGCTGGGGCCCTACCTTTACGCGCTGCTGATCGGCGTGCCGGGCATCGTTGGCACCATCTACCCGGGGCCGGGCACGGCGGCCGGCGCCGCCCTGGGCCAGAAGCTCAACTCGCTGATCGCGTTCGTCCTGAGCCTGGTGCGCTCGGCGTCGAACGCCCTGACTGCCGTGCTCAGCGTCTCTGAGATGTGGGACCTGATCGAGCGGAAGGTGGACGAGGCCAGGCAGCTGGCGCAGGAACTCGGTCTGGAGCCGCACGAGGTCGGCGAGCTAGACGACAACAGCGACGAGGAGATCCCACTGCTGGTGTTCACGGATGAAGAGGTCGAGCGGATGACCGAGGCCGTGACGACCATCGTCGGCAAGGGGATCGAGACGGGGGTGCGCCTGGTGCTGTCGTTGCTGGGGACGGCGGTCGGCAACGTGGCCGGCAAGTTCGCGATGCGGTTTAACGAGAAGGTCAGAAAGCACGGCAAGAAGCAGGCTGATCGTCGCTGCGCTACCTGTGGGAAGAAGCAGGCGAAGTCCGGTATGTGTTTCGCAGCCGGAACACCAGTGCTTGCCGAACGCGGCGCTGTCCCCATCGAATCGGTGGAGCGCGGCGAGCGCGTCTGGGGGCGCGACCCATCAACTGGCGAATGGCAACTAGTGGAAGTGGCAGATACAATCCAAACCCCGTACAATGGCGACTTAATTGCGGTCGAGGTCAACGACGAACGAATCATGGCCACCGGCAGCCATCCGTTTTGGGTCGTCGCAGGCGAGTGTCTTGACGACAGGCCGAGGGTCGAAGAACTCCTGGAAGAAAGTCAGACGCTCCATGCAATTGGCTGGGCAGATACGGAGCAGAAAGGTCGGTGGGTCGCCTCGCGGGATTTGCGCATCGGAGACTCGTTGATGTGCAGGGATGGGCGAGTGATGGCAGTTAATGCAATTGTATCTAGCGAGGCACGACTGACGACGTACAATCTGCACGTGGCATACGTGCATTGTTACACCGTTGGACGAGTCGGAGCGCTTGTCCATAATGTGAGTCCGCTGAAATGTTGCAAGAATGGTAAGATGCCAGATGAAAAGCTTATCCTGGGAAAAGGCGTGGTCCCATTTAAGGAATATAGAGACACAGTCAAATTAGCCGGAACGACCGACAGGAGGGCAACTGGCATCAAGGCGAGACTCAATAGGTATCAGATCAGGGGCGGGTCATCGGCGACCTATACACCTCCAGGCTACCTACCGCCACCTCGCCCTGGAACTGCCAACACACATGCAAGAGGACATCTACTGGCTCTTAAACTGGGAGGCAACGGCGGCATCCCAGAGAATATTGTCCCGCTCTGGCAAAACACCGCCAACATCCAGATGCGACGTATCGAATCAACGGGTTCGGACAGCATCCTCAAACGAGTAAAGGCCGGGGAAATCGTCGACTACATCGTGACTCCGCACTACCCAAGTGCCTCCGACTCTTTTCCCGATTACATCAGTATCCGGGCAAAATCAACGTGCGGATTCAATTACAACGGAAAAATAATGAATGTTCCCTAGCACTAAGGAGGTAAAGATGATAAGCGCGATTGACAACCTACACAAGCTAATGCCTCCACCAGCCAAACCAACTGACGCAACCGGCTCATGGGAGCAGGTCGAACGAGAGTTAGATACTCGCTTACCGGACGACTACAAACAATTCGTTCAGTCATATGGATCGGGCAACATTGGTGATATGCCTTTAACCATCCACAACCCATTTGCACCTGAACCGGGGCTAAATCTGCTCCAAGCAGCTAAGGGCATTGTCGCGGCCTATAAATCGCTCGTCGATGATGGATACAAAATGCGGTATCGGCTATTCCCAGAATCGGGAGGCCTGTTGCCTTGGGGTACTACGGGCAATGGCGACTATTTGCATTGGCGAACCAAAGGACTACCAGAGCAATGGTCCGTCGTAATCTGGGACTGTGGCCTGACAAAGTTCCGTTCATTTGAAAACATGAATTGCGTTCAATTCTTGACCGAACTCATATCTGGTCGACTTAAAGTATTTCCGAGTGCGTTTTTTGAGACCACGCCAAAGTTCGTCCAGTATATCCCACCTTCGGACGAACAGAAGAAGCGAAGAAAATAACACAACGAAAAGGGCGCAAAGTGAAGAGCGTACGGCTCGCTTTTGTTTGACGGCCAATCGTAGCCATCCTCATTTGAGCAGAAGCGAGCCGTTTTCTCCTCACTTTGTTTCTTTTTCTTGTTCGTCTGTTCAAGG
>JAEUIF010000056.1 GCA_016795185.1 Planctomycetia bacterium
GGTTCAGGCAATCCAGGAGGATTTCGTCGTCGATGCGCGGCTTGCGCTTCTCGTCCGCGGGCGGCACCCGGCCCAGCCAGAAGCTGAAAGCCTCGGCGGGCGGGCCGCGCCAGGCATCCTGGGCATAATCCTGTCGGGTGAACTTTCCCAGCTGGTCCAGTAGAACGGAGTAGATTTTCTCGCCGGGTTGCAGTTCCCGTCCAGTCGCCGCACAGCGGCGCGTATTGGCCTGGATCTGATATTCCGTCATGGTCATGGTTCCCGGTCTCTTCCCTGTCCGGGCCGTGCTATGACTTCATCTTCTATTATCGCCCGGCGGACAGCGTTCTCAAGAACCGGGACGGCCGCGGGGCAGGAATTTCGGGGCCGGGCCGGCGAATTGTAACGGTTAGAGGGCAGACGGGGGCATCAGTCCTGTCAAATCCGTTTGTAGTTCCGCCTTCAGGCGGCGAGCGACTCGCCGCCTGAAGGCGGAACTACGAACAAGCTTTCGCCAACGCACTTACTTCTTCGCCGCCTTGCAGCGTTCCAAGTCGTCAGTCACGTTGGCGGGCGTTTCCGGTCCCCAGCCCAGGTAGCTGCCCTGCACGATGCCGGCGGCGTCGAGCACAATCAGCTTGGGCGTGGTTTCCACGGCGTAGCTGAGCTTCAGGCCCGAGCCTGACAGGATTGGGAAGTCGAGCTTCAACCGCTCGCGCTGTTGCAGAACCCGGTCGGAGTCGTCCGAGCAAGCCAGGCCGATGACCGTAACGCTGTTCGGGTTAGCCTCGCTGATCTTTTGGGCGAAGCGCAGCACCTCGACGCCCAGTTCGGTGGTCGGGTTATAGAAGACGAGCAGGATGGGCTGCCCGATCCAGCGGCGCAAGCGCGTCGATTGGCGGTTCGTCAGGTCGGTGGTCAGGAAGTCCGGCGCGGGCTTACCCAGGCCAATGACCCGCGGCGCGGGAGAGCTTTCCTCGACATCTCCATCGGGTGGCGTCTCGCCGCGCTTGCCGGCCTCCGCCAGCCGTTGCACGTTGCGCAGCGCGTCGCGGTAGGGCGTCGGCGGCACGCTCTCGGTATGGCGTCGCAGTTGCGTCAGGGCGGCGTCGAACGCGCCCGCGCCCACCTCATGAGCCTTGGGCAGCAGGGCCGTGACCTTGTCGCGCACCGTCTGGATCGTTTGAATTTCCAGGCGGCGATCTTCGTACAGTCGGCCGGGATATTGCAAGCTGCTTTCGAGTTCGTACTTGACGACCAGGCGCTGGCCGGGCTCGCGTCGCGCCGGCTCGCGCCGTTCGATGATGCGCTCGACCTTGGAAGCGAAGCCAGCGTGCGGCGCGATCCAGACGGTGTCTCGTCGGCGCCAGGCCGTGCGGTCGGCGCGCGGCGCGTCCCAATCGTCCGATTGCTGGGTGCCAATCAGCTTGACGCAGCGCGTCGTATTCACCTGCTCGACGCCGACGACGCGCCAGGTCAGCGGCGGGCGGCCAGCGTCGTGCGCGTCCCAGGTCTGTTCCTGGCCGACCCGGACGTGAGGCACTTCCACGAACGCGCCGCATTCCACGGCGGGCGGGCCGTCGAGCGGCACCGACCAGACGCCGCCGCGATTGCTGGTCATCCGGCCCTTGTCGTCCACACGGCCGAGTTCGAGGCGCACCGAATTGATGTCCTGGCCGGCCTTCTCGTCGCCGCTGCTGCGGCCTTTCCAGACGGTCAGCGCCGCCAGGTCCACGCCCGGGCGCGTCACTTCGAGGGCAAAGAAGCGCGCTTCGAGATCGTAGCCACGGACGAACTGTACGCCCTGCGACGTATTTTCCTCGGTGTAGCGACCGCGGTAGACCAGTTCCTGCCCCCGGCTCAGGCGCGGCTGGAGCTGCCATTCGGGAGCGTCCGCCGGCGTCGGTTGCCCGATGGCGAGGGCACACGCAAACAGGTATAAGGTTGGTACCATGGCCCCTGTGCGGACAATAAGTGAAGAACCGGCCCCCGTTCCGAAGGAGAGCGGGCCGAATCGGCGGCGGAGTATATCAAGCGAGCGGCCGGCCACAAGCGGACTTTCTGGCATCCGCGCGGCCTTCGCCCGCTTCGCTGCCTTGCCCGGCCGCCGTGGACTTGACGCTGACCAGCCGGAACCTAGACGATAGAGGAAAGCCGGGACAGGCACAACCCGCGGGAAGTCTACCGAACCAAGGACGCCAAACATGCTGCAACTGGTCCTGATACTCCTGGTGGTCTTCGTCCTGATGACCGCAGTCATCTGGGGCGTGACGCGCATCGGCCAGGGCCTGCTCTACAACGATCCCGTTGACGGCCTGGTCTGGCGCGCCCCCGCCGCTGCCACCGTCCTGACCGGCTTCGTGGGCCTCTGGTGCCTGTTGAACTACAGTTCCCTGGGGCCGAACGACCTCACCGTACCGCTCGACACGGTCTTCCGCTTCCAGCCGACGCAGAATAAAGACGTGGACCGCTTCTGGTCGGTGCGCCAGGGTAAGGAAATCCTCTTCAAGCGCTACGACACCGGACGACCGGGCACCTTCGAGTTCCGCGACGCCGGCAACTCGCCGTGGCGCAAGGCGGACACCGACTACATCATGGAAGCGATCGTGATCGAGGAGGACGGCCGCCGTACCCGCTTCGAGCCGGAACTGACGAAGGAAGGGCTGTTCGTCAGCCAGGAGAATTTTCCACCGTACTACGAAGTGGGTGGGCGGCGGGTGATGGAACAACCAGGCCGTCTGAGCGTGTTGCACCGGGGCCTCTGGTTGCTCAACGTCCTGCTGAACCTACTGCACTTCGGTCTGTGGTTCGCCTGCCTCTGGCTATTGCTGCGCTTCCAGTGGCTGCACGCCCTGGGGCTGGCGGTCGTCCTCTGGTTGATCATGACCCTGTTCCCACTGGCAATGGTGCTCGACCGCACCCTGGAAGCAGTGCGCCCGCCGGTGACGAGTCAGAGGCCGTAGATCATTGCGTGCGCATAAACTCGGTTCGCGACACTTCGCAGAAACGCTAAGGCGTCACGCTTCTGCGAAGTCGTCATGACCGTGGGTTCACCTGAAACGCATGAAAAAAGGTCGCGTTCGGGGTATGCTGGGGCTGGTCTTCCCTGCCCCGTTTGCAAGCCGGTTGTGGACGCTTTGATGCCTTGAACTCGTTGCG
>JAEUIF010000058.1 GCA_016795185.1 Planctomycetia bacterium
GGCAACGAGTCCCGTCCCCTTTTCGCACAGACTCTTAATGGTCGAAGTTGAGTAGCCGGCAGAAGATTGGCAAGAAAAGTGCAAGATCGGCTGGCTGGCTGGGAGCAGCCGTGTACATCAGCCGGGCCGCGCTTCGGAGAAGCAGCCCCGGCAGGACAGGCAGGCAGCCATGATCGCGTTCGCTCAGGGGTTTCCCAATGGCGCGGCGGGCGGTCCTCCGGCAAGCAACCGGCCGCAGGAACCGTCAATCCTCCGCAAGTTTCGGCTCGACGCCGGCCAGCGCATCGCCCTGGTCGGCGCGCTGCTGATGGGCGTGGGTGTGTTCCTGCCGTTCGTCGAGTATTACCAGCACTTTTTCAACCCCTCGCTCTGGGAACAGGCCGTGCGCCACGGTGCGCCGCTGGGCGCTGCCTCCCTGCTCGCGCTGGCCCTGCTCTCGGCCGTGCTGGCCGTCAAACGCTGGTACCTGGGTTTGTGGGTGACTGGCTTCGTCGCCTACATGGCGCTGGCGCTGGCCTTCCTGCTCAGCGTCAAGCTTTCGTACACGCTACCCGCGCCGGCCGACAGCTGGCATGCTCCGGACTTCTTCGATTTTCACGTCGGCTGGTGCGCGCTGGTGCTGGGCATCGTGCTGCTGTTCGTCGGCGCGCTGATCGATGGCATCCTCGACGGCAAGCGCGAAGCCATCCTGCGTTCGGCCCCGCTCTACGGCGATTGTCGGCGCAACGCTTTCTGGTGGTTCGCCCAGTGCCATCGCGGCGGCGCGGTACGCGACGGTTGATGGCACATCACCTCTCCGCATAATCCAAAGCGATGTCGAGGGCGACGGCCGAGTGCGTCAGCGCGCCGACGCTGATCCGATCCACACCCGTTTCGGCGATGGCCCGCAGCGTCTGCAAGGTGATGCCGCCGGAGGCTTCCAGCTGGACGCGGGGAGCGCGGGCGTTGCGTCGCGCCACCGCCTCGCGCATCAAGTCTGGGCTCATGTTGTCGAGCAGTATGATGTCCGGACCGTGCGCCAGGGCGACATCGAACTGCTCCAGGTCATCGACCTCGATCTCGACCGGCTTGCTCGTCCCCACGGCGGCGCGGGCGCGGCGCAGCGCCTCGGCGATCTTGCCCGCTCGGTCCGCGACGGGCAGCGCTGCCAGGTGGTTGTCCTTGATGAGCATGCCATCGTACAGCCCCATGCGGTGATTGTACCCCCCGCCACAGCGCACCGCGTACTTCTCCAGCAATCGCCAGCCAGGTGTGGTCTTGCGCGTGTCGAGAATCCGGCAGGGCAGGCCGGCGACCACTTCCACGTAGCGGCGCGTCTGCGTGGCCACGCCGCTGAGCCGTTGCAAGAAGTTCAGCGAGGTACGTTCGGCCGTCAACAGCGAACGCATCGGACCGACAACGGTGGCCAGCCGCGTGCCGCGTTCGACCGCGCTGCCGTCCTCGACCAGCGGCTGAAACCGCAAGCGGGCATCGACGGTTTCGAGCACCAGCGCCGCCGCCGGCAATCCAGCCAGCACGCCGGGAGAGCGCGCCACATAAACCGCCTGGCCGGTGAGGTCCGCTGGAATGGTGGCCTCGGAGGTGAGATCGCTCTGGCCGTCCAGGTCTTCATCCAGGGCCAGCTGGATCAACCGCTGGCAAGCAAAGGTTTCGTCGTGATGGAAGCTCGGCATGGCAACGCGCGCTCAGGTGTCGAGGGCTGCCCTGGAGATAGCCCATTTCCGGCGCGGCGTCCAGTGGCAATCGAGTGTAGGTC
>JAEUIF010000379.1 GCA_016795185.1 Planctomycetia bacterium
CGCTGGTATTCGAGCTTGAAGCGCGTGGGGCCATGCTGCCCGTAGCGGGCCTCGATGTCCTTTACGGCAATCTGCGGGTAAGCTGCGGATGTGGTCGCCAACCATCCTGCCAGGATCAGCACATTCCGTATCATCGCGCAGTCCTCCCAGTCTACCGGGGCGTCTGCGACACTTCCGCGAAGCGTCGCCAACCACGAGGTATCGCTCATGGCACCTGGTGGGGACGGTGTCAACAGCGGTTGGGGGCGCGGCGTCTCATGAACCGCGGCGATATCGTTTCATGGATCCTGCTGCTCGCGCGCTGCCCGCTCCAGTTCATCCAGCACCTTGACGTAGTCGGGATGCACCTCGGCCAGATGCTGGCGAATGCCGGCCGCCTGATCCGCGTTGACGCGCAGCAACTCGACGATATCGCCGTGGTCCCTGGCCCGGCCGGCGGCGATCTTCAGTTCGATCAGGCATGGCAGGTTGATGTAGCGCAGCCTGCCGATGCTTGCTCCCATCCGCGACGGGTGCGGGATGGTCGTGGGCGCTGGCCTGGACGGTGTTCCCGGCCGGGCGCCTTCGGGCAGAATGTCCACCTGAATGCGGGTTTCCTTGTGGATCATCTTGGGCCAGCGGCCTTCCTGGCGCGCCAGCAACTCGAAGCCCGACACGGCGGCAGACTGCAAGAATTCCTCGATCCGGTCGGCTGGCAGGGCGACATCCAGGTCTTGCGTGACTCGTCCGGCATAGCCATGAAACCAGACTGCCCAGCCGCCGCCGAGAACCGCTTCAATCTGTGTAATCCCCAGCAGATGATCGACCGCGCGGATCACCCGTCCGTAGCGCCCCGGCAGGTCTTGTGGTTCGAGCATGGTCGCTCTACCGGCCAGCAACTGATCAGCTAGTTGCAGCTTCTGATTCAAGCGTTCCAGCGTGACCGGATTCATGAGCTGATTTTCCTGAGACCATTGCTCGTTATTGTACCCACCGGGTCGGGAATCTCACGCGCCGTCTGATATGATGATTTCAGGAATCGTATGACAGCCTGCAAAGCCGCGAGCGGCGGCGGTTTGGTTTTTCCTCCCGGATAACGACGTGCTCCAACCTCTCCTGGCCGTTCATATCGCCGACCTGGTGCTGGGCTGGCCCTGGGTGGTCGGCGGCTGGGTGGGGCTCGGCGTGCTGTTCTTCCTGGGCGCCTGGCGCATCCGCGAGGACGAGGTGCCGCGCGTCGCGTTGCTGACGGCGGCGTTCTTTGTCGCCTCGTCGCTGCATATTCCGCTGGGGCCGGCGAGTGCCCATTTGCTGCTCAACGGCCTGGTTGGCGTGCTGCTCGGCTGGCGCGCCGCGCTGGCCATTCCACTCGGGCTGGCCATGCAGGCGGCGCTGCTGGGCCACGGCGGCTATTCGACCATTGGCATCAATAGCGTCATCATGACGATCCCGGCCTTGCTGGCGTGTCCCGGGTTTGCCTTACTTCAACGCACGCCGGGCGTGTGCCGGCCGTGGTTTCGCGGCTTGCTGGTCGGTGTCAGTGCCTGCGTCTTGCTGCTCAGTCTGGTGAATGCCGGCTGTCTGCTGTACGGCAAGCTGACGGGCGGTACCCTGGACCTGGCGGCGGCGCGCACGATCACCTTTCATCCCGGCACGTTGTCGGTCGTCGTGCTGGTGTCCGCCCTGGCGGCGCTGGCCGAAACGCAACTCGACCATGCGCCGGAATTCCCGCTCGGCCTGCTGGTGGGTGAACTTTCGGTGCTGGCCACGGTCGCGCTGCACACCGCCGTGCTGATCCTGGGCGGCGAGCAGGACTGGCAGGCGTGGGCGCTGCTCGACCTGTTGATTCACCTGCCAATCGCGGTGATCGAAGGTGTCATCGTCGGCTTCACGGTGGGGTTTCTGGTGCGCGTCAAGCCGGAGATGCTTGGCTGGACGGCACGGGGGGATGCGGTATGAAGCGCTGCTCGACGCTGGCCAGGTTCTTGCTGACTGCTGGCCTTTGGTTGGGAACCGGCGGCCTGGCCCACGCGCACGGCCTGGAAGGCGAAGCGGTGCTGCGTCCCGGCTGGCAGGTGCAGGTCGAAAGCTGGTACGAAACCGGCGACGCGCCGGCGGGGGCGCGCGTCGAGGTCTTGCGGCAGAACGGCTCCCTGTTGACGGAAGGCAAGCTGAATGACCAGGGTATCTGGCTTTTCAGCCTGAAGGAGATCGAACCGCTGCGCATCGTGATCCGCGCCGGCGGCGGACATCGCAAGGACATCTCGCTGACGGCCGACGCTTTGCTGCGTCAGGGAGCTTGCACCGTGGTCGCTGCGCTGCCCTCCCCTGCCCTGGCGGCGGCACTGCTCGTGCCGGCCGAGGGGCGGGCGTCCTCCCCAGTCACGGAATCGGTGGTGCCACGCGCGGCGGGGCCGCAGTGGACCAAGCTCTTCATTGGGGTGGTCGCGCTGCTCGCGGTGGCGACGGTGGCGGTGCAATGGCGGAAAATGCGGTCGCGGTAGCGTGCTAAACCGCAAGCGGTGGCTTAAGCTTTGCGTGCGGATAGCAGCAGCCGCTGTGCGCCGAGTCGGAATGGCTGGCGGTCCAGGCCGCTGTAGCCCTCGATCTCGTCGAAGCCGGCGGCCGTCAACAAGCGATACAATTCACGCAACGGGTAAACGCGCTGGCTGATGGCGCGGCGTTCGACCTTGCCGTTGCGCACGAAGGTCAGGTTTGATTCGAGCCGGCCCTGGAGGGCATCGTAGCGGTTCTCGATCAGGAAGAGCATGTCGCCGACTTCGTACCAGGTGCGTTCCTTGAGGTTTGGCAGGAGCGCTTCCGCCACTACTCCGGTATCGAGCAGAAACCGGCCGCCGGGTTTCAAGCACGCGGCCACCGCTGCGACAAAAGCGGCGTCGCCGGCATCGTCGAGATAGCCAAAACTGTTGCCGAAGCAGAAGGCGGTGTCGAACTGGCGCG
>JAEUIF010000407.1 GCA_016795185.1 Planctomycetia bacterium
GGAAGGTCTCCTCTCGCTTCGCCGGAACGGAGTCACCTCATGCGGCGCTCCATCTTCCTTATCGTGGCGGTCCTGGAGTGTGCCATCGCGGCGGTGCTGATCTTTCTGGGCCGACAACTGCCCAGCGAGGCGGACCTGGCGGCAGGCTTCGGCAGTGCCGGGCGCGTCACCGCGCACGCCGAGCAGCAGGTCAAGCTGCTGCGCCGCCAGGTGCAGGAGCTGCGCCGGCCCGAACTGCTGCAACTCGCGGAACGGTTGCAAAGCCAGACGCTGAACGTCACCGGCAACCTCAAGGAACAGCAACTCGATTTTGACGGCATCCACACCATGCGGAACGCCCTGGCCGAGATCGCGCAAAGCCTCGATGTCCTGGCCCGCAACATCGACGCGCCGGCGGGCGACATGCGCGCCGCGGAACTCCGCCAGACGCTGCGACGCAGCGCTGCCCTGCTGCGCACTGGCGTGCGCCAGCTGGACGAGGTGCTGAAGAACCGCAATGGCTACGAAGATGCCTTGCGCCATAGCGTGCTGGTGGCGGAAACCTTCGCCGCCGCCCTGCCGATCCTGACGGAACAGCTCGATCTCCGGCTGGCGGAGGAGGAACACGCCCTGGACGAACTGGAAGCCAGTCTGAAGGAAGTGCGCACGGCGCTGCCGGTCTATCGACGCATGGCCCAGCACCTGACCGCTTCGGGCCGGCTGCTGGCCTGGTTGACCGCCGCCGTCGTCGGCCTGCATGGCTGCTACCTGGGAGCCAGCATCGGCCTGGGGCGGCGCTACTCGCTGTAGCGCAACGCCAACGGGGCAAGCCCGGTCGAAACCTGGCTTGCCCCGTTGCATAAAACGGACATTCAACTCGGATCAGGCAAAAGCCCGCACGGCGTCACTGAGCAGTGCCGCAGCAGTTCTTGGCATCCTTCTTGGCCACGGGGCCGCAGCAAGCCTTCACCTCGTCACAGCAGGCCGCGCCCGCCTTGCAGCAATCCTGCACCGCCGCACAGCAGGCGGCATTCTCGGCGCAGCACTTCTGGCCCTTGGCGCAGCAGCCCAGCTTGGTCGGGGCCGCACAGCAGGCCGCGTTCTTGCCGCAGCAGGCCAGCTTCTTCTGGCAGCAGTCCGCCGGCGCGGCCTTGTCTTCCGCCACGCCTGCGTTGCCCACGAACAGACCGAACGACAGCGCGAACACCGAGAACAACTTGGTCAACATGGAAACCTCCAGTGCATGAATCGAATGAAATCGTGCCTTGTGTCACTACACGGGTAGCGGGGAGGCCGGTTCGCCTCGCGCAATCGAAAGAAGCGCACGATCAACGGTCTAGCAGCGCCAGACGCACTGGAGGACATGCAAGGGTGGAGAGGCATCGACCAGCACCGCGGTGTGCGGCGCGGCCGCTTCAGGTTGCGCGGCCACGATGCTAGGCACGACGGCGAGGATCGCCGTGGAGAGGGACAGCGACTGCTCGGCGGTCGTCGCCCGCAGACCATCCTTCTGGCAGCAGCATGAGGAATCGGAATGCACCGGCGAGGGATCGTCCGGGGCAGGCTCGCGTTCCTGGGAAGCGCAACAAGTGGGAGCAGATGGAACGGGGACTTCTCGCCCTTCCGAGGCCGCCGGCAAACAGCACCAGCCCGCTGGCAGAGCCAGCAGCAAGGCGTTGCACAGGACCAGGAGTTTGACGGCGAGAGTGTTCATCACCCTCATTATACGGCCTGCGAGCCAGAATGGTTGGCGGAAAAACCGCCAGAAGCAACTGTTCACCAATGCCGCAAATCGACAGAGCCTTGCGACGAATCGCAAGGCTCTGCGCAGTACCCCCAAGGGGATTCGGACCCCTGTCTTAGCCTTGAGAGGGCTATGTCCTAGGCCACTAGACGATGGGGGCGTGTGCTGATTTTTCTAGCGGGTTGGCGCGTTCTTGTCAAGCGGAGGCCGGTGGCGCGAACCTGGCGCCCGCTGGCGTATCTTGTCAATGCCCATACATTGATTACTATGGATGCTTTCCTTCCTCTCTCTTCGCGAAAGGACTTGATTCGTGGAACCTAGCGTGGCGGTGGTCGGCGCGACCGGAGCGGTCGGCGAAGTGATGCGGCAAGTGCTGGTCGAGCGGAAGTTTCCCTTCCGCGCGATCAAATTCCTGGCCTCGGACCGCAGCGCGGGGAAACAGATCGAGTTCAAGGGCAAAACGTACACGCTGGAGGCCATCCGGCCCGAGGCGTTCGCCGGCGTGGAAGTCGTCCTGTCCAGCACGCCCGCTTCCGTCAGTCGTGAAGCCAGCCCGATGGCCGCCAAGGCCGGTGCCATCGTCGTCGATAATTCCAGCGCCTGGCGCATGGACCCCGAGGTGCCCCTGGTGGTGCCTGAGGTCAATGCCGATGCGCTGAAGAAGATCCCCAAAGGCATCGTCGCCAACCCGAACTGCTCGACGATCCAGATGGTCGTCGCCTTGAAGCCGTTGCACGACCTGGCGAAGATCAAGCGCGTGGTGGTCTGCACCTACCAGGCGTCGAGCGGCAAGGGGGCCAAGGGCCTGCTGGAACTGGAAGCGCAGCTTGAGTCCATCGGCAAGGGCCAGCCGATGCCGAAGGCGACGAACCACGCCGCTCAGCTGGCGCTGAACGTCGTCACGCACGACTGGAAGCTCGGCGACGACGGCTATTCCGAAGAAGAGCTGAAGATGGTCAAGGAGACCAAGAAGATCATGGGCGACGAGTCCATTCAGGTCTCGCCGACCACGGCCCGCGTGCCGGTGAAGACCGGCCACTCGGAAGCGGTCAACATCGAGTTCCACCAGCCGATCACGGTTGAGCAAGCGCGGGAAGCCCTGCGGCAAGCGCCCGGCATCGTGCTGCTCGACGACTACGCCAAGGGGCACATCCCGCAGCCCATCGACTGCGTCGGCAAGGATGAAACCTTCGTCGGCCGTATCCGCCGCGACCCGACGGTGCCGCACGGCCTGAACATCTGGGTGGTCGCCGACAACCTCCGCAAGGGAGCGGCTTCCAACGCGATCCAGATCGCCGAGGTGCTGGTGCAGCGGGGGTGGCTGCCGAAGAAATAGTCCGTCCAACGTTTAGCCGCGAGCCGGTAGGCGAGCGCTGCGTCCCCCGCGCTCGCCTACCGGCTCGCGGCTAAACTGTTTGTATGCGCAACATCAAACTGACTGTGAGCTACGACGGCACCGACTTCAACGGCTGGCAGATGCAGCCGGGCTTCCGCACGGTGCAAGCCACGCTCGAAGAGGCCCTACAACCGCTGACCGGCGCGGAGCGCGTCCGCGTCAACGCTAGCGGACGCACCGATACCGGCGTGCATGCCGTCGGCCAGGTCGTCAACTTTCGTACCGCTGCGCTGCATACCCCCGAAGTCTTTTTGCGAGCGACCAACGCCCGGTTGCCTGACGACATCGTCATTCGCGACGCCGCCGAGGTGCCAGAAGACTTCGACGCCAACCGCGACGCGAAACGCAAGCTCTACCGCTACGTGATCCACGACGGGCCGACGCCCGATCCCTTCCAGCGCCGCTATGCGCACCACTGCCGGTACGCCCTCGATGCAGCGGCCATGCACTGCGCGGCCCTGGCCCTCCGGGGCACGCACGACTTCCACAGCTTCGAGACGGAATGGCCGAATCGCCAGACCAGCGTGCGCACGGTCACGCACATCGCGGTGAATCGCTGCGGGGCTTACCTCTGGCTGGATGTGGAGGCCGATGGCTTCCTGTACAATATGGTGCGGGCCATCGCCGGCACGCTCATCAACGTCGGCCGCGGCTACTGGCCCGCCGAGCACGTCGCCGGCATTCTCCGGGCCGAGGACCGCAACCAGGCCGGCCCCACCGCGCCGCCGCACGGGCTCTTTCTGATGCGCGTGACCTACGACGAGGCAGCAACATCGGATCGCTGAAGCGCGGAGTCCCCCATGCACTATCCCGAACGGCTCGAAATCACTCCGCTGGCCCGGCCGCCGCATGCCACCGTGCGCGTGCCGGGGTCGAAGAGCATCACCAATCGGGCGCTGGTGCTGGCGGCGCTGTTCGGTCGGGGCCAGTGCCGCGTCGCCGGCGCGCTGCACAGCGAAGACACCGAGGTGATGGTCGATTCCCTGCGCAAGCTCGGCTTCCGCGTCACTGCTGATTGGACGGCCGGCGTCGTCGAAGTGGCGCGCGAGCGCGGCGCGGCGCGAATCCCCGTGAAGGAAGCCGACCTGTTCGTGGCCAATTCCGGCACGTCGATGCGCTTTCTGACGGCGCTGGTCGCGGCGGGTCAGGGCCGCTATCGCCTGGATGGCATCGCGCGGATGCGCGAACGGCCCATCGACGATCTGCTCACGGGCTTGCAGCAGCTGGGCGTACACACGCGCAGCGAACTGGGCAACGGCTGCCCGCCGGTCATCGTCGAGGCGAACGGCCTGCGCGGCGGCAGCGTCGTGGTGAAAGGCGACGTCAGCAGTCAGTTCCTCAGTGCCTTGCTGCTGGCCGCGCCGGCCGCCGAGGGCGACCTCGAAATCACCGTGGAGGGCGACCTCGTCTCGAAGCCCTACATCGATATGACGGTCGGCATGCTCCACGCCTGGGGCCTGAAGTGCGTGGCGCACGCCCACGACCTGTACCTCATCCCCGGCGGCCAGCAGGGCGACCTCGACTACTTCGCGGTCGAGCCGGACGCCTCGGCGGCCAGTTACTTCCTCGCCGCCGCGGCGATCTGCCAGGGGCGCGTCGTCGTCCCTGGACTCGATGTTTACCGCAGCTGGCAGGGCGATGTAAAGTTCGCCTCGCTCCTGGCGGAGATGGGCTGCGAGGTGCCCAAGGACAAGGACCACCTGCTCGTGCGCGGCCAGCCGCTGCACGGCATCGACGTGGACATGAACGCCATCAGCGACACGGTGATGACCCTGGCCGCGGTCGCGTGCTTTGCCGAGGGGCCAACGACGATTCGCAACGTCGCTCACATTCGCCACAAGGAAACCGACCGGCTGACGGCGCTAGCCAACGAGTTACGCAAGGTCGGCGCGGATGTGGTAGAGTTCAGGGACGGTCTGACCATCACTCCGCAGCCGTTGCACGGCGCGGAGCTCGACACCTACAACGATCACCGCATGGCCATGAGCCTGGCCCTGATCGGTCTGAAGGTGCCCGGCATCGTCATCAAGAACCCCGGCTGTGTGGCGAAGACCTATCCGAACTTCTGGCAAGACCTGGAACGGCTGCGGAGCTAGAGCGTGTTGCAGGTGGATGAAGCACTGGGCACTATGGTCCGCACAGCGGACCCTACAAAATGTGTAGGGTCCGCTGTGCGGACCGCTACAGCCGGTTGCAAAATGCTCCCAGTCCAGCGCTCCCCTTCGGGTCGCGGCTAAACGAGTGTCATCATGTTCAAGCGGTTTGCGCTAGGGTTGCTGGGTTCGCTGGTACTGATCGGTCCCGCGTTCGCGGCCTTGCCCGCTGCCGACCGCCAGCCCTACAAGCTGACCGTCGTGCTGCGCGTCGCCAAGCACCAGCTGCTGACCGAGGTCTTCAAGGAGCAACTCGGCCGCGAGCTGCGCGATAGCCTGCGCGATGCCTTCGCCGGGCTGGCGGAAGTGAACGTCGTCGAGCAGCACCCCTGGCTGGAAGACGTCGAGAAGCGCGGCTTGCAGCAGGCGCTGGACAACGTCAAGGACGCCGAACCCATCAAGACGCATTTCGTGCTGGTGGACTATGTGGACGGGCAGTACGAGATTCAGTCCCGCCAGCACGACGGCCTCACCGGGCTGTCGTCACCCGTGGTACGTAAGGTGCGGTTGGCCGATCCCGCTGGCCGCTCGCTGGTCGCCCGCACCGCAGCGCTGCTGATCGACCGCGATTTCGGCCTGGTCGGCGTGGTCGGCGATGCCAGGAACCCCCGGCAAGTGCGCGTGACGCTCAACGGCGGCAAGCTGGCACCGCTGGGCTCGCGCGTGCAGAAGGATGAGGTCTTCGCCATCGTGCAGGTCAATCGCCTCGGCGGCAGCCAGCCGGTGCGCGAGGCCCTGCTGCAAGTGGTCGAACCGCCCAATGCAGACGGCGTCTGCATCTGCCGGCTGCTGGCGCGCTTTGCCGATCCGGCTTCGCAGCTGGCCGCGGGTTCCGGCGTGCTCGGCTACCGCTGCATGAAGCTGGGCACCGGCGACGGGCCGTTGCGCTTGCGACTGGTGAACGACCAGGGTTTGCCGCACTTCAACTTGCAGGTGCAGGGCAGCAAGGACGGCTTCGAGCCAGGCGCGCGGCAAGCGGACCAGGGCTTCACCAACCGCGAAGGCTTTTTGCAAACCCGCGACAAGTTCGCGCACGTTGCTTGCTTGACTGTGGTCCACGGCGGCAACGCGGTCGCGCGACTCCCGGTGCCGATTCTCGAAGACCAGCTCGTCGTGCAGAGCGTCAACGCGAACCCCGACGCGGCTCCGCTGGGCGAGGTGCTGTTCCTGCGCGACCGCCATATCCGCCAGCTCGACGAGGCGCTGCAATTGCAGGTCGATCTTGGCCAGACCTTGCAGCAGCTGCTGGCCAAGGCCGACCATCCGGGCGCGCTGGAAGCGGCAAGGCGCGGCAAGGCGCGGCTCGAAGCCGACCTGAAAGAACTGAAGGCAGACCACGACGGCCTGGCCGGCGCTGCCGTCAAGGCGAAGCTGAACGCAACCCAGGTCAACAACCTGCTGGCCGACGGCGGCCGGCGGCAGGTGCTGGAGAACTCCCACCAGGAACTGACGGACTTCATCGCCGGCTGGTCGAAACGCATGGACAGCGAGGCCCGGCAGAAGGAGCGCGACGCCCTGGTGGACCGCGCCCGCCTGCTACGCAACCGCGAAGCGCGCTATGACGAGGCGCTGGCCCTCTACCGCGAAGCCTTGAGCAAGGGCGACACGCCGCAGTTGCAGAAGGAACATCGCGAGCTGGAGGAAGCCTGGGCGAAACGGCACCCGCCAGCACAGAAGTTCTTCTACGAGGTCTGGCCGAACCTGAACTCCAGCGAGAAGATCCTGGCCCACCTCGACGACGCCCGCAAGCACTTCGAGGAGTGCAAGAAAACCGGCGACAAGCTGACGCCGCGCAAGCTACTCCTCGCGGGCCTGCTCCAGACCAAGGTGCTGGAGAAGGAACGATCCAAGCTCTCCAGCGACCGCGAAGACGACCGTCAGCCGCTCGAACGGATCAAGACCGTGGCGGAAGGCTTGCAGAAACTGCACGAAGAGGTCAACGCTTTCCTGGCGGGGAAATGACAGTCCAAGTCCGAACCGTC
>JAEUIF010000418.1 GCA_016795185.1 Planctomycetia bacterium
CCATCACCTCGTTCTCGCCTTTCGGCCGACGCAGCAGCGCCAGACAGCAGCCGGTGAGGAGCAGCACGGCGACCAGCGTCGGCCCGGCGTACCACATGCCATAGCCGTAGGCGAATTTACCCAGCAAGTCCTTGTGCATCAGAGTTGTCAGCGCCAGCGCTGGCAGCAGCAACACCAGGAACCGCCAGTCGCGTCCGCCGATGGCCGCCCGCGCCACGCAGAAGCCCGGCAGCAGCAGGGTACAGAAATGCGGTTTGCTCGAATGGGGCGACAGCAGCAACATCAGGATCAACACCAGGCTGAATTCGAGGGTCTGGACGCTGGGGGCCGAATTCGCTTCAGGCTCCGTGCGGCGCGCCCGAACCGCGCAGCCTAGCGACACCAGCACGAACAGTGCCATGCTGCCCAATCCCGCGGCACGCAGCAGGGCGGCGCTCGGCCGCTCTGGGCGCGGCACGCCCAGGATTTCGCCGTTGGTGAACGTCGGCTCGTAGGTCAGCCAGCGTTTGGATGCGCCCGCCAGTGAAAAGTTGAAATTGACGGCGGCGGCCCAGGTGCCGAACTCGTGGCGGGCATGCGTCATCGGCCGGAGATATTGGTTGGCCCAGGCACCGAGCCGCGAAACGCCGGTTGCCGAGGGATGCGTCAGGTCCGGCAGGAAGTTGACCCCGACCGCGACCACCGGCACCAGGACGGCAGCAACCCAGCGCCGCCGCCAGGCCAGGTACGGTGCCCAAAGCAACGGCGTACACTTGATGCCGGCGGCCAGGCCGAACAGCACTCCGCTGCGCCAGTCCTGTTGGTGGGTCAGCGCCAGGCACCCCGCGATCACCAGGCCGGCGACCACGAGGTCGGTTTGCTGATTGGTCAGCACGTCCAGGGCATAGAAGAACCCGCAGAGCAGCCCGAGGCAGTAGATAGCGTGTTCCGCGCGCGGCACGGCGGGCAAGCCTTCCAGCCGGCCGCCGCCGGCCAGTCGCCAGCTGCCGCGCACCAGTACAAACAGGCCCACCACGCTGACCGCGTACCAGAGCAGCCGATTGGCCAGGTGCGGCAAGCCAACGAACGGCAGCACCAGCCAGGCGTTGATCGGCGGGTAGACGAAACCGCCCCGGTAGATGTTATCGCCCTGCGCCAGCCGCGCCGCGGCGGGCAGGTAGTGCTGGTCCCAGTCGGACCATTGCCGGGTGCTGAAGATGACCGCCGTGCCGACCAGCAGGCACAGCGCTGCCGCCGTGTAGGGATAGCGGAGCGGCACGCGCAAAAACGGTTGAACGACGGTGAACCAGGACCGACGGGGAAAGGCGAGCAGTTGCTGCATGACGGGCCATCCTTGCCGGGCGGAACGCGCGCACTGCCGCGAGCGCAGCGGTGTGCGCGGCCGCTTTTAGCAGGGCGCTGCCCGCAGGTCGAGGCGAAACCGCCGTCATCTGCTTACCGGAAACGCATCAACCGCGCAGCTTTTCCACCCCGCCAATCTTCGCCTGGCTGCCCTTGGCATAGGCTTCGTACTCGGCCGCGACCTTGGCGGTCTCGGCGTTGCCGACGTGGACCAGCGCCCGGAAGCGAAAACGTGCCTCCTTGCCCGCTGCGATGGTCAGCGGTTCCTTGTGCGTCGGCGACAGGCCGATGGTCTGGCCGGAGAATTGCAAGCAGGGCACCGGCTGACGATCATTCTTGGGATGATTGAAGAGCGCGATGCCCTGCTCCTCATCCTCGAACTTGCCCGAGACGTCAATCCAGTGCGCGGGCGCGCCGTCGGGCGGATTCTTCTTGCCTTCGGAGTTGAGCATCGCGCCGCCATTCTTGGGCAGCATGGCGTCGAGCACCCGGCAGGCGAGGAGGTGATAGGGCGTCTTGTTCAGCGTAACGGGTAAATCCTGGGCCTTCAGCGAGAGATCGATGTCGATGACCCGGCTTGCCGCTTCGCGCTTCGGGACGGTCACGGTGCGCGTTTCGGCTAACAGTACCTTCTCACCCTTGCCGTCGAGCCAGGACAGTTGCTCGATGAACCGGGCCGCGAGTGGGCCGCTCTCGATCTTGTCGAACTTGACGTGCTCGATTTTCGTGCAGTTCTTGTTCATCTGCCAGTTGTCGAGGTTGCCGTGGCCCATCGCGGTCCAGTTCTGATGGGCGATCCACAGGGCGGTGTGGTGAAAGTGGGCCACCTTCTTGCCGGGCACCTCGCCAAGCTGGGTAATGGACTTGCCGCTGGGTCCGTGGACGGGATGAAAGATCGGCCGGCGCAGCTCGGGGTCTTTTGTGTTGTACTGGTAGGTGAAGAATGGTTTGTTGGCGATGGTGACTTCGAGGGTGTTTTCGGTTTCCTTGATGTGGACGCCGTCGGCGTCCTGCTGCCGGACGGCTTCCGCTCGCTGCAACTCGGCGGCGAACGCAGCGAGCGAGCGCAAGGGCTTCAAGCCGACCAAGGCGACGGCTTCCACTCGCTGCAACTCGGCGGCCAACTCGGGCGGCAATTGTTTTCGAGGGCCAGCCACAACCGTGAGCGTCGCTTCCGAGACCGGGCAACTGCTCGTCAGCACCACGGTGCAGCAGCGCTGCCCCGCCAGCGCCGACGGTCTTGCCGAAGGCAGCATCTGCACTATCAGGCCGCAGGCAAGCAATTCGGAAACCGGGTCGGGCTGGTCTTGACCGTCGTGGTTCAACAAGAGCGGCAGATCGAGGTCTTCGATCCAGGTTGGGCCAGGAGTATCCAACCAAAGAGGAACTCGATAGATGGCTGTCATGCTGTCCTCACGGAATGTTGGCCGAATCGTGCGCAGCCGCAAGCGGCAAGCAGGCGAAGCCGCGAGCGGCGTCATTTAGGCAGCGGCACCTGCCCCTTGGTCCGCAGATAGCTGACCAGGTCGCGGACCTCGTCTTCCTTGAGCGCATCGAGGATGCCTTCCGGCATCATCGACACCGATACGATCCGCCGCTCGTCGATGTCGCCCTTGGCAACGACCACGCGCTCGGTGGCCGAGCGAAGCGTCACGGCGCGGTCGGTTTCCTCGACGACGATGCCCGCCACCAGGCGGCCGTCCTTGGTCACGATGTTGGTCAGCCGATATTCCTGGCCGATGATGGCGCTGGGATCGATGGCGTTTTCCAGAATGTAGTGCAGATCGCTGCGGTTCGAGCCGGTCAGGTCCGGGCCGACTTCCCCGCCCTGGCCATAGAGCTTGTGACACTGGGCGCAGGTGCGGTTGAAGATCGCCCGACCACTGGACGGATCGGCCTGGGCCAGCGCTTCGCCGGTGAGCAGTGCCTGATACTTGGCGAACAGGGCTTTCTTCTCTTGCGAGGTCTGGCGAATCTGGCCCCAAACCTTCGTGAGCTTGGCCGTGACCTGCGGGTCGTGCATTTCGTCGAGTTGCCGGGCCGTGAAGGCGGAGACTTCCGTGCGCGGAATCGCCTTGCGGTCGATGGCATCGAGCAGCACCAGCGCATACTTGGGCCGGGCCGACAGTGTGGTGATGGCGTCCTGTTTCTCCGCGGAGTTCAGCGTCGGATAGAGCTTGAGGAGCCGTTCCGGCGTCTCCTCGTGGCTATAGGCCGCCAGCGCGCGGATAGCGGGGCCGCGCAGCGAGTGGTCGTTCAGCAGATCGAACAGCAAGGGTTTTAGCTCACCCGCGCCCTTTTCGACCAGCACCTGCAACGCCGCCGATCGCTCCTCCACGGGCAGGATCGTTTCGGTCACGCGCTTACGGACCAGGGCCAGAGCCTTCGGGTCGTCGAACAGCACCGCCAGCCACTGGCCAACGTCGCGCACCTCGGCATTGGGGCTGGCGAACAGCTTGTCCTGCATCATGGCCCAGCCGCGCGGGGCCGGCAGACTCTTGCGGCCGCGCAGTCCCTCACGCATGCCGCGCAGCAGGTCGCGCTGAATCGCCGCGTCCGGCGTCTTGGCCAGCACCGCGACGAAGGCGTTCAAGTTGCTCGCCTCCGCGTCGTCGCCTTCGAGCAGACGGCGGGCGATGAACTGCCGGAGCTTGGGAATCTTGCTCTGCACCGCGAGTTGCACCGCCGCCGGCTTCTCTTCCAGCACGGCGGGCTCGATGCCGTACCAGATCATCAGCGGCTGGCAGCGGTCCTGCGCGTCCGCGGCATGGCCCGCCAGGCTGGATGCGATGGCCAGCCGTTCACCGTGCGGCAAGCGTTGCAGCGCGGACGCCAGGTAGAGCCGCACCAGGCCGGACGGCTCGAACTCGGCCAGTTGCCGGAACTTGGCGAGCACCGCTGCCGTCGGCTTACGATCCTCGACCAGCAGGCGCACCGCCCAGCTGCGGACATGCTCGTTGGCGTGGTCGAGTTGCTTCAGTAGCCAGTCGGGCTGCGCGCCGCCAGTGCAATGCAGCGCCCACAAAGCTCGCAGCTTGCGCGGCACTTCCGGCTGGTTGTCGAAGAGCTTGATTAGCTCCGCATGCACCTCGGCCATCGGCTTGCCGGCGACGGCGCGCTCGGTCAGCAGCCGGCGGGCGTGGCGCGCGTACCACTCGTTCTTGTGCAGTTGCAGTTGCACCAACTCGGCATCGCTCTTCTTGGCCAGGTCGAACGCTCCCAGCGGCTTGGGCTTGCCGTAGGAAACGCGGTAGATGCGTCCGCTGGTGCGATGCACGCCGTCATGATCATGGCATTCCCCCAGGTCGCACCAGTCGGCGAGGAAGACCGAACCGTCCGGGCCGTAGTCCAGCGCCACACCGCGGAACCACGGATTGTCCGTGAACAGCATGTCGGGGCCGTGCTTGCCGACGTAGCCGCAGCCCTGGCGCACCAGGAAATCGCGGTTCAGCCGGCCGCCGTGCGTGTTGCAGGTGAAGATGGTGTTGCGGTACTCATCCGGCCAGTTGTCGCCCAGGTAGATCATGCCGCCGCAGTGGGCATGGCCGCCGCCGGCCACGTCATGCACCTGCGTCACGCTGCGCGAGCTTTGCCAGTCGCCGCCGCCCCAGTGCAGATGGTCCGAGCAGGCGTCGATCAGTTCGTAGGTGAAGCGGTTGTAATCCTGACCGTACATCCGCTTGAAGTGCGCGCCGGGCACCGCATGCCAGAGGTGGCCAATGACGCAATTGGTGAAGAACGCCTCGCCGTGGTCGTCGAAATCGAAGCCCCACGGGTTCGTGGTGCCGTTGCAGACGACTTCAAAGGTCTGCTTTTGCGGGTGATAGCGCCAGATGCTGCAATTCAGCCGCGTGCGCTGGCCGTCGGCGCTGCCGGGTTTGCCCACCAGCGATTCCCAGGTGATGCCGTGCCGGCCGTAGAGCCAGCCGTCCGGCCCCCACATCAGACCGTTGACGATGTTGTGTCCCGCGCGCAGCGTGAAACCGTCGAGCACGACGGTCGGCTTCTCGTCAGGCACATCGTCGCCGTTGCGGTCGGGGATGAAGAGCAGGTTGGGCGCGGATAATGCCCAGACACCGCCGTGCCCCAGCACGATGCTCGTCAGGTTCGGCAGTTTGTCGAGGAAGACTTTCCGCTTGTCGAACCGGCCGTCGCCGTCGGTGTCCTCGAAGATCAGGATGCGGTCCAGGCCGGTTTCGCCCGCCGGATGCCACTTCGGGTAGGTGTAGCATTCCGCGACCCAGAGCCGGCCGCGATCGTCAAAGGTCAGGGCAATCGGCTGGGCCACGTCAGGCTCGCCCGCGAACAGCGTGACTTCAAAGCCCTTCGGAGCCTTGAACAGCTTGACGGCTTCGGCGGGAGTCGGCGGTACATCCTTGGGATTTTGCGTATTCTTCACGCCCGCAGGCAAACCGTCCTCGGCGCTGGAGAGCAAGGGCAGGCTGCACGCGAACAACACGATGAACGGCAGGATACGGCTCATGCAGAGGTTCCTTGATGGCGGAGGGATAGAGCGGATTGCAAACGGGTGTAGCACCCGGCGCTACGATCCGCACAGCGGACCCTACGGAATTTTGTAGGGTCCGCTGTGCGGACCGCTCCTGCCGGTCGCAAAATGCTCTAGCCCGCTATTGTCCCCGATGGGCGCGGAAACGCAAGCGGAAGGAACTCGGGCCGCTAACGGCTCTGCGCCCGCATCCACCGAATCAGTCGGTATGCTATGTTAGGTGAGCCGCCAAGGAACAGCGGCGCGCTGAACCGGAGATGAAGACATGCTGCGTGCCATTCCCGTCCTCTGCTTGCTGGGCCTGCTCGGCACGGCCGAAGCGCCCGATCTCCTGCCGGCCGCCGAGCCGGCGAAGGTCGAGGCGCTGCCGGACAAGGTCAGTTTCTCGGAGCAGATTGCGTCGTTCGTCTACACGAATTGCACCGTCTGCCACCGGCCGGGCGAGGCCGCACCATTCTCGTTGATGAACTACAACGACACGCGCAAGCACGCCCGCAGCATGCTGCGCGTCATGACCAACCGCATCATGCCGCCCTGGCAGCCCGAACCGGGCCACGGCGATTTCCGCGACGAACGCCGGCTGTCCGGCCCGCAGATCGCTCTGTTCAAGAAGTGGGTCGAGACCGGCATGACCGAGGGCGACCCCGCCCAGACGCCGAAACCGCCGGAATTCGTCGGCGGCTGGCCGCTGGGCAAGCCCGACCTGATCCTGACGATGGAGCAGGGCTTCGACGTGCCAGCCGATGGCCCGGACATCTATCGCAACTTCGTCCTGCCCACCGGGCTGACTGAGGACAAGTGGGTGAACGCCGTCGCGTTCCAGGCGACCGCGCCGTCGGTCGTGCATCACCTGCTCTACTTCGTGGACGACACCGGCAACGCCCGCAAGATGTCGGGCAAGGACGGCAAGCCGGGCTTCGCGGGCATGGGCTTCCGCTCCACGGTGCAACTCGGCGGCTGGGCGGTCGGCGGCATCCCGCATCGCTTGCCCGATGGCCTGGCCTATCCGCTGGTGAAAGGCTCCGACCTGGTGGTGCAAGCGCACTTCCACCCGACGGGCAAGGCCGAGAACTGCAAGCTGACGCTCGGCCTCTACTTCGCGCCCAAGGCCCCGACGCGCACGCTGCTGGGCCTCCAGGTGCCGCCGGCCTACGGCCTCTTCTCCAACATCGACATCCCGCCGGGCAAGGCGAACTTCACCGTGAAGGACGCCTTCACCCTGCCCGTGGATGTGGACATCGTCAGCGTCACGCCGCACGCCCACTACATCGGCAAGGTGCTGAAGGCCGACGCCCAGCTGCCGGACGGCAAGGAGGTGCCCCTCATCTGGATCAAGGACTGGGACTTCGCCTGGCAGGGCACCTACGACTACAAGAAGTTCATCCGCTTGCCCAAGGGCACGGTGATTCGCGGCGAGGTCATCTGGGACAACTCACCGGACAACTCGCGCAACCCGAACGTGCCGCCGATCCGCATCGCCTGGGGCGAGGGATCGAACGACGAGATGGGCTCGGTGAACTTCCGGGTGCTGGCGGCCGACGAGAAGGACGTGCCGCTGCTGCGCAACGCCATCCGGCTGCATGTGGCCCAGGCGTACAAGGCGGCGCTCAAGCGCGGCGACAAGATCGACCACTGGCTCCAGGAGTTCGGCCTGAAGAAAGCGGTCGATCAGCCCAAGGCCCCGCTGAAGCCGAGCAAGGAACAGCAATCGTTGAAGCTCGACGACCTGGACGGCAAGGCTCGCCAGCCGCTGCTGGTCGAGGGCGCGAAGGCCAACGTGCTGCTGTTCCTGGCCACGGAATGCCCGATTTCCAACGGTTACTCGCCGGAAATCCAGGCGCTGGTCAAGGACTACCAGGACCAGCCAGTGCGTTTCTTCGCCGTCCACCCGGACTCGGACCTGAGCACCGACGCCGCCCGCAAGCACACGAAGGATTACAGCCTGCCGTTGCCCGTACTCATCGACCGCAAGCACGACCTGGTGAAAGCCGTCGGCGCGAAGATCACGCCCGAAGCGGTCGTGCTGACGGCGGGCGGCAACATCGCCTACCAGGGCCGCATCGACGACCGCTACCCCGACCTGGGCAAGAAGCGTAACGCGCCGACGCGCCGCGACCTACGCGAAGCGCTCACGGAAATCCTGGCCGGCAAGCCGGTGTCGGTGCCGCGCACGGAACCGGTGGGGTGCTATATTCCGGATGCGAGATAATGATCGGGAGGCGGGCCAGACCGAATGCCACGCTATTTTCCCTTGGCTTCTTCCTTCACCAGATTCTCGACATGCTGGACCCAGCCGGGGTCCAGCTGCCGCCGCGCCTCGATGAAGGCTGCTGCCTTGGGGTGGTCCTGGAATGTTACGGCAAAGCCCATGATCGCCCGGCGCGCGATGGGGTAATTGCAGCGGGGTTGATCCATTAGCGCCAGCACTTTGTCCAGATAGTCGACTGCCTTCAACTGGCGCAATACATCGATGGCCTCGTCGGCGTCGCATTGGTCCAATGCCCGGCCAACTCCTTCAATCAGTTTTTTTCGATCCACCAGATCGGGCCAGTGCTTGTGCAAGAACTTGACTGAAACCAAGGCAGATCTTCGGCGCCAGGAGTACTCCGGCTGCAGATCGGCCAGAACAGCGGTGCCAACTCCGCCGCTGGCCGCATTGTGGGCGCGACCGATCGGATTCGCCAGGATGGCGCGGGTGAACGCCCAGCCTTGCTCGGGAGCCAGCAGGGTGTAACCGTTCAACACGCCGTCCAAATGCGGCGAGTGATAGAGTCTGGGGTCGTCGAGCACCTTCCGGATCACGGCGGCATGTTGGGGCTGGCCGCAATGGCCGAGTAAGAAGCTGAAGGTCCGGTACTGCCACCAGGGAGTATCCGAGTCCTGGAGCCATTGAGCGATTCGATCCGCAGGAAAGGTCTGGGCCGCTTTTTTCACATCCTGGTAGTCCGCGTAAGGGAATTCAAGGAAGGCATCACTGGCAATATTCGGGTCTGGGTGATCGAGCCAGTTGAAGAAAAACTTCAGCATTGCCGCGCCGTCATGGTCGTTCAGCGCCAGCGCGCCCGAGAGGTACTTCAAGATGTCCGCGTTTTCGATAGGTATTCCGAGGGAACCCTCGATTTCGCCCTTTTTGACATCGCAAAAGACCACGTAGCGGGGCGTCTTCTTGGGGTCGATTTCAATGTCCCCGGCCGCGGGCATTGGTAAAGATTTCCTGCCGGCCAGCAGCTGTTCGCCCTTGAGCACACCTTCGACTTGCAGCGCCACGGTGGTGCCGGCATTTGCTTTAACCAGGCTTCCGAAAACGATCAATTGGGCCTTCTCGCCATGCTGCCGCAGTGTGGTGATGTCGCAGCCTGGCGGCTGCCTTTGGGAAGGATTGGCAAGTACGGCAGAACCGGCGGCGGATAGCGCCAGGACGATCAACAGTTTGCATTTCACGGCAGACGACTCCGGAAGGTGGTTTCTGCCAGAACGGCCGCCAAAAGGCCGCAAGGTTATCGACGCTATGCACCGCATAGCAGCAGTTGAGGAAGCTAACAAGTGGAACAGCAACAGGTGGGCAGCCGTTGTCGGATTCGTTCAGTCAACAGCACGACTTGATCGGAACCGCTGCGTTGGCCAAAAAGCGATTCTGCCGACGCTGGGCCGGGGAGTTAAACTGGGTTTGAAGAAATGCCCCAGCGGGGACTGCTGGAGAAGCCCGTGCGTCCGTCTTGGTCAGCAGCAATCGAAAAGCGGGTTATCAGCTACCGACGTCGAGCCAGTGCAGGTCGCTCTTGCCGGCCCGCTCGCCGACGAACACCAGGCGCTTGCCATCGGGGTGCCAGGTCGGATAGTCGTCGCGTTCTTCATTGCGGATCAGCCGGCGCACGTTGCTGCCGTCCGCTTGCATCATGTAGATTTCGTAGTTACCGTCGCGGTTGCTGACGAAGGCCAGTCGCTGGCCGTCCGGCGACCAGGCGGGCCGCTGGTCGATGCCGGGGCTTTTCGTCAGTCGGCGGACGTTGTTGCCGTCCGCGTCCATCACATAGATCTCGTAGTCGCCGTCGCGGCTCGAACCGAAGGCGAGTCGCTGGCCGTCCGGCGAAAACGTCGGCCAGTGGTTGATGCTGCTGGTCGTCAGCGGTTTGCGGTCCTGGCCCGCGATATTGACCGATTGCAGCTGCTGGCCGCCGTCCGCCGGGATGCTGAAGACCACCCGGCTGGCGTCCGGCGCGATCGTCGGCCGGCGCATGCCCTGGAAGCCGCCGCCCGGATCGAAGACCGCTTCCTTGTTCTGCTGCGTGTCGCGGATGACCAGCTTCAGGCTGAGGTTGCCCTTGCTCTGCACGAAGGCGCAGTAACGGCCGTCCGGCGTGAAGGCCGCCTCGAACTCGGAGGTCAGCGCCTGCGGGTGCAGCCGTTCGCTGGAGCCGTCGGCCAGCTTCAGGCGCATCAGGCTCATTTGCGTCGGCGATTCCTGGACCGTGTAGACCAACTCTTCACCGTTCTTGATGAACACCGGGTCCATCTTGAGCTTGCCGTCGCGCGTCAGCTGCATGGCGGGCCTCCGGAATGACTTGCAGGCGATTGCGGACGCTCTGGTTCGTAGTTCCGCCTTCAGGCGGTCGAGTCGTTCGCCGCCTGAAGGCGGAACTACGAACAAAAGGCCGGTCACATCGCCAACTAAATCAGCTCGTCGATCACCCGACCGCTGGGCAACACGCGGAATTCGGCCCGCTGCTGCGAGGTGACGCCGCTCAATTCGAGCATCGTGGTGCCGATCATCGCCGGCGTGATTGGTTCGGTGATCGGTTCGCTGCCGGTGCGATCACTTTCGCCGATGACCTTGCCGGGCTGCAGGCCTGCGCCGGCCCAGAGCGAGAAGTAGCAGTTCGGCCAGTGGTCGCGGGACGCGGTCCCGTTGATCTTGGGCGTGCGGCCGAACTCGCCCATCGCGATGACCAGCGTGGTTTGCAAGAGTCCCCGCTGGTCCAGGTCGTCGAGCAGTGCGGCGACGACGCGGTCGAAGATCGGGCAATGGCGATCGGCCAGCATCTCGAAGTTGTAGATGTGCGTGTCCCAGCCGAAATCGCAATTCGGCGTCATCGCTTCCACGTACTGGCTCCAGTTCACCTGCACGTAGGGCACCTGGGCCTCGATCAGCCGGCGGGCCAGCAGGCAGCTTTGGCCGAAGGAGGTTTGTCCGTAGGCGTCGCGCGCCTGCTGGCTTTCGCGAGAGACGTCGAGCGCCTTGCGGGCGTCCGGCGAGGTCAGCAGTTGATAAGCGCGCCGCCGGGTGGCATCCCACTTGTCGAGTTCAGCACCGTCCAGTCGCTGGCGCAGGCCGTCGAGTTCGGCGAGCAGTTGCCGGCGGTCTTCCAGGTGTTGCGGGGTCAGGCCGTCGAGCAGTTGCAGCGACGGAATATCGACCTCGCCCTGCTCGGAGCAGTTGACAAGGAACGGGTCGTAGACCTTGCCCCAGTTGCCGCCGCCGTAGCCCTTCATCGGGCCAACCACGTCGCGCGGGTTGCCGCGCCCAATACTGATGAACGGCGGCAGCTGTCGAGGGCCGCGATGTCGGGCCAGCACGGAACCGAAGTTCGGTGCCAGGCCCTCGCCGGCCTCGTCCGCGCCGGTCAGGGCGATGGTGCCGGCCTTCAGGTGGTCGATGTGAAAATTCTTGTGCGAACGAATCAACGTATACTTATGGCTACGTGCCGCGAGCTTCGGCAGCACTTCGGTGACGCGCACGCCCGGCGTGCGGGTGGCGATGGTCGAGAACGGCCCGCGAAATTCCGCCGGAGCATTCGGCTTAGGGTCGAAGGTGTCGAGATGGCTGGGCGCGCCCCACAGCCAGACGAGCAGCACCGATTTGGCCTTGGCGGCCTCGGCGGCAACGTTGCACGCCGGCAGGCCCAACGCGAAAGGCGCTGTCAGGCCGGCTTGCAGGAAAGTCCGGCGATTGATGCCCTGGCAGACGCGCGTCGGAAAGCTCCCGATGTTCAGCATGGCAGGCTCCCCGGAGGGACTTTATTTCAGTCTGAAATTAAGTCTAACGCCCGTTCACGAGGAATGCAAGCGGGCAGTGGCAAATTTTTTGGGACCAATCAATACGCTGGCCTGACGATTCTTCAGCGCCTGCCGGGCCTTGGAATGCAGGATGTCCAGCACGCAGCTGACTTGCTCGAAGGAGTTGATTTGCACCTGCTCTTGCGGCGTCAGCGTGCCGCTTCTCGCTCTGGCGGCGAGATCGCGCATGGGTTGCAGGTCTTGTTCGGAGAAGCGGAGTTCGAGCAAAGCACGAGCGGCCGTGGGGGAGATGCCTCCCTCGAACTGGATAGCTCGCTCCCAGATGGCTGCATCCGCGATCTTGGCCAGGGACGGCATTGGTATGAGCTCGCTTGTACCACACAATTCGGTTTGCTGGCGAGCGGCGGGCGTCAGCCCGCTGTTCGAGGTGTCAGGGGCTGGCAGTTTCAACAGCGGGCTGACGCCCGCCGCTCGCCTAACTCGAACGGAAGAATTAGAATAGCCGGAGGGTGCGACGGCACCCCCTGCAAACTTGCAATCATTCTACCCGACGTTTCCACCCATGAGCAAAGAAGATCAACTGCGGAAAGTCCTGGACGGCGGCATCGTCGCCATCGTGCGTTCGCCGGATTCCGGATTGCTGGTGGATGCCTGCCGGGCGCTGGCCGAGGGCGGCGTGACCACCGTTGAAATCACGATGACGGTGCCGAACGCCCTCGACGTGCTGCGGCAGGTGCGGCAGGCGCTGGGCGACCGCCTGCTGCTGGGGGCCGGCACCGTGCTCGACCCGGAGACGGCCCGCGCCGTGCTGCTGGCCGGAGCCGAGTACATCGTCTCGCCGACGGTGAACCTGGACGTGATTCGGCTCTGTCAGCGTTATGACAAGCTGGTGATGCCCGGCGCCTTCACGCCGACGGAAATCCTCGCCGCCTGGGAAGCGGGCGCGGACATCGTCAAGGTGTTCCCGGCCGAGGTGGTCGGCCCGCCCTACTTCAAGGCGGTGCGCGGGCCGCTGCCGCAAATCCGCCTGATGCCCACCGGCGGCGTGGACCTGAACACGGCGGCGGCGTTCCTCAAGGCCGGGGCCTGCTGCCTGGGCGTGGGCAGTCAGCTGGTCGATCCGAAACTGGTGGCCGAGCGCAACTTCAGTCGGCTGCGCGAACTGGCGGGGCAATATGTCGAGATTGTGAAGCGGACGCGCGCGGAGATGCAGAAAACTTGAGCAGTCGGGCGCGCGCAAAGGTCCGCTGGCCGCCAGCGAAGACAATGGTAGTAGGACCGTCGCCCCGACCCGCCCGAGAACACTCCTGCGGTGCCGCATCATGTCTGCCATGCTCCCTCCCGAAATCGAGATCAGCGAGCGCGACGACGTAACCCGTATTCGCCTGCCGGCCCGGCAAATTGGCCACTGGCGGTTGATTGGCCTGCTGCCGATCCTCTTCGGGTTGGTCTTCGCGCTGGGGCCGCTGACCGGGGCGCTTCAGACGGTGAACTTCAAGCGGTTTGAGCCGTGCAGCCTGATCTTCGTCGCATTCACCATTCCCTTCGTCTGGGCCGGTTTGCAGATGGTGCGCTTCGGCCTGCTGATCCTCGCGTCGCGCAGCGAGGTCGAACTGCGCGACGGCAAGATCGTGGCCATTGAACGCTGGGGGCCCGTGACCTGGACGCGCCACCTGCCCATGACCGCGGTGCGCAAGTTCGTTGTCCAGGGCGGCGGCGCGGAACTGGAACGGGGCACCGCTGGACCCGCGTTCCTGCACGAACTGGCTGCCATCCAGGTGGAAACCGAGACCGAAAAGAAAGCGTTGTTGATCGCGCCGGTGTTTCCGCCCCAGCTGCTGCTGCCGCTGGCCGAGGAGCTGGCGCGACGTTGCAACGTGGCGGTCGAGCAGCGCGAAGGCCGACTGGAAAAGCCTGCCATCGAGGTCCAGCAGGTGCTGACCCCGGAAGACGCCGCCATGCTGGAAGAAGACCCGCCGCAGCCCGACGAGAGCGATGTTGAAGTCGAGGAAGCGGCCGACGGCGTGACGCTCAAGGTGCCGGCGGCCGGCGTCTGGGCGGGCAGCAAGGGCTTGATGTTCTTCAGTTTCTTCTGGAACGGCCTGCTCACCGTCATCACCGCCGCCTTCCTGTTCGCCAACGACAAGCCCAAGACCAAGGACCTGCTGATCCTGATTCCGTTCTTCGGCCTGTTCTGGGCCATTGGCATCGGTCTGCTGCTCGGGGCGATCAACATGGGCAAGCGCCGCGCGGTGCTGGCCGTGGTCGGCGACCGCTTGCTGGCGCTGCAAACCGGCATCTTCGGCGGCAAGCGGGCCGAATGGCGGCGCGACGAACTACTCGATATCCGCAGCGGCCCCAGCGGCATGGAGGTCAACGACGTGCCGGTGATGGAATTGCAGATCACGCCCTTGAAAGGCAAGAAATTCGGCATGCTCTCGGGGCGCGACGAGGTCGAACTGCGCTGGCTGGCGGCCAAGCTGCGCCACGCCCTGCGCTTTCAGACGCCACGCGACGGTAGCCCGTTTCGCGAGGTCGGCGAGCAACCCGATACCAGCGACATCGCCCTCGAGCAGCGCGTGGACGGTGTCATCCTGAACGTGCCACCGGCCGGCATCTGGTCGGGCAGCAAGGGCTTGCTGGTCGTGGCGCTGGGCTGGAACTTGTTCATCGGCATTATCACCGCC
>JAEUIF010000423.1 GCA_016795185.1 Planctomycetia bacterium
ACGGGTGTCGGCTTCTTTCACCGGCTGTTGCGTTGCAGGACCGCCCGCAGGGCGGACCACAGGTCTAGCTGAAACTGGATGAAGCTGCCCACGAAGCCTTGCCGCAAGGCCACGCGGTAGGCGGTGTCGGTGAGTTCCGCAAGAAACTCCTCAGCGCCTTCATTCAGTCGATACGCTACCGGCGCGGCAACCGGCGCTTGGATGTCAGCCATGTTGCACCTCCTGGTCGAGTCGTGTCCCCGGCCGGCGCGGCAGGGGAGAAGCACGCCGGCGCGGGGTTGCACGATGCCGACCCGTTAGCGGGACGCCGGCTTGACCAGCAGTTGCTCGGCCAGGCCGCCGCTCGCGAAGAATTTTTGCTCGGCTTCCGCCCAGTCCTTCGCCACCGCCGTCACCGGGAACAGGTCGATCGTCGGCAGCTGAGCCTGGTGCTTCTTCAGCACCTCCGCCTGGATCGGCCGGTAGTGATGCCGGGCAATGATCTCCTGCGCTTCGGGCGTGTAGAGAAACTTCAGGTAGGCTTCCGCCAGGGCCTGCGAGTGGTGCTTCTTGACGTTGGCATCCACCCAGGCGACATACGGTTCGGCACGGATGCTCACCGGCGGATAGACGATTTCCAGCTCGCCGTTGGACGCACGGACGGCTTGCTGCGCCTCGTTTTCCCAGGTGAGATGCACGTCGCCGATCTTCTTATCGACGAAACTGATCGTCGAAGTCCGCGCCGCCGGGTCCAGGGCGACCACGTTCTTGTAGAGGTTTTCCACGAAGCTCCGCGCTTCCTTCTCGGACTGTCCACGGTGGATGACCGAGCCCCAGGCGGCCAGGAAGGTCAGCTTGCCGTTGCCCGATGTCTTCGGGCTGGGCGTGACCAGCTGCACGCCGGGCTTGACCAGGTCGGCCCAGTCCTTGACGCCCTTGGGGTTGCCCTTGCGGACGACGAAGACGATGGTCGAGTAGTACGGCAGGGAATTTTCCGGCAGTCGTTTCTCCCAGCCCTGGGCGATCAGGCCCTTTTGCCGCAGGGCGTCGATGTCCGACCAGAGCGCCAGGGTGACGACGTCGGCCTCCTGGCTGCCGTCGATGACGGCCTTCGCCTGGCTGGTCGAGCCGCCGTGCGACTGCTTGACGGACGCCTTCACGCCCTGGTCTTTGTGGTGCCGGGCGGCGAAGGCCGCGTTGAGGTCACGGTACAACTCGCGCGTGGGGTCATACGAAACGTTGAGCAACTCGGTGGGTTTTGGGTCGGCGGCGCGGTAGGCGCCGTCGCCGAGGAGCAAAGCCGTCAACGCCGCCAGCGTGACGAAACCGAATGATGCGATACGGACCATGATTCAATCTCCGGTACGGGAATTTTCGGTGCTTCAAAGAAAGTGCCAGGTGAGGTTGCCACACAGACCGGCCTGGGAGGTACGCCGCTCCCAGGCCCCCGTACAGATGCAGCGCAACGCAACGCGACGATGAAACATGATGGACCTCCACGGGGAAATAAGCCGCGGCGGCGCTGGCGGGCGAGACCAGCGCCGCCGGATCGGCCACGGAGACGCAGCCTCTCCCGCAACGGCTTCCGGACCGATGCCTCTTCTCGGTAGGCCGGCCTGAACAACCTGGACGCCGAGTCCAGGAAGCGGGTACACATCCGCTGGCAACGCGCCGTGCCGACGGCATAGTGGTTTCGAGTGCAAGTGCAGTCGTGGGAGAGGAACGACCGCCAACCCAAAACGAAAAGGCCCGGAGTCAGGTGACGTCCGGGCCTGCTTCGGTTGACGCTGCAAGGAAGGTCAGGGCAAGACCGACAGCGCCTCACGACAGCCAGCACCGGAACACCGGCGGCTGCGACAACAACAGGAGTGAGGCATGCGGTTCATGCGTGGCTCGGTAAAGGTGCTTCCTTCATCGACAATCCAATCTTAAAAGCTCGCACAATTATTGTCAAGTAATTTCATCGAATTAGTGCTGTTTTATAAACCCTGGATGATACTTGCGACTCAAGATAATAGCTGACAAATTCTTAAGGCGATAATCACTTTGTTGCCGTCCGGGCTGCGTGGTCACGGATCGTTGTTTCTCCGGTTGTTGGTCGGCGGTCTCTGCGACCTGCGATAAAACCCGTTGCTTTCCGGGCGGCGCATCGACTCGTGATCGAAGTCGTGGTAGTCTATACGACATCCTGCTCTTCACCGGGATTGCTGGCCATGGCGCGCAGCTCACCACGAACGGGCGGACAGGCTTGCTCGCACTGTCACGCCGTCTTTCCGGCGGATGCGCCGCTCCGGCCCGTCTGTCCGCTGTGCGGGCAGGCACTGACCGTTGCGCCCCCAAGCGGCTCCCAGTGGTATTACGCGCGAGGCGGCAAGGCATTCGGGCCGTATTCCTCCGCGCAGCTCCGCGAACTGGCGGGGACCGGCAAGCTGCTACCGACCGACCAGGTGCAGCGCGTCGGTGCGACGCACTGGGTCGCTGCCGCCCAGGTGAAACATCTCTTCGCCAAGCCTCCAGCTCCGAAAGCCCCCGCGACCCCTGTTGCTCCGAAAGCACCGCCTGTCCCTGTGGCCCCGAAACCTGCTGCAACGCCGGCCGAGCGGGCGGAACCCACCGTGCCCTGCGTGGCCGCGACCGTCGCGTCGTTGGAACTGCGGGTGTCGCGGCAGCGGGTGCTCAGCGAGGCGGTGGTGGTGCCCGAGTCCGGCCGGTGTGTGCAGTGCGGTTGCTGTACGTTCAATTGTCCAATCGGCATCGATGTCCGTGCCCATGCGTGGCGCGGCCTGCCCATCGAGGACAGCCATTGCCTGACGTGCAGCGAGTGCGTCAAGCGCTGCCCGCGCGGCGTGCTCAGCTTCGACGTGCTGCCGGTGTTCAAGCGGTGAGACCTTCATGGCGCAGCGCTTCGTCATCGTGGGTACGGGCATCGCCGCCCTGGCGGCGGCGGAAAGCCTGCGCCGGCGGGAGCCGCGCGCCGCGATCACGATGATCGGCGAGGAGGCGCACCCGTTCTATTCGCGGCCGGGACTGGCCTACCTGCTGCGCGGCGACATTCCCGAAAAGCAGCTGTTCCTGCGCACCCCGGCCGACCTGGCCGAGTTGAACGTGCAGCGCGTGAATGCCCAGGTCGAGCGGTTGGACTGTCCGCGGCACGAACTGGTGCTGGCCGACGGCCAGCGCGTCGGCTACGACCGCTTGTTGCTGGCGACCGGCGCGCTGGCTTCGCCGCCGACCATGCCCGGCGGCGACCTGGCTGGGGTGGTGAAGCTGGACTGCCTGGACGACGCCCGGCACATCCTGAAACTGGCGCG
>JAEUIF010000430.1 GCA_016795185.1 Planctomycetia bacterium
GAGAGCGGCGGGTGGAGCGGGTGCGACGAATTCAAACAGAGTGCAGGCGAGCCGGCCACACGCTTCTCCCCTCGCCCCTTGCGGGAGAGGGGTTGGGGGTGAGGGGTTCGGCCATAGCCCCCATGTCCCCTCACCCCCAACCCCTCTCCCGCAAGGGGCGAGGGGCGTCGGAAGGGTCGTTCCGCTGGCTGCTCAAGGCCGACCGCATCGGCTTTCTCGACGCGCTCGAAGACCGCGACCTGGACAACGTCGCCGAGGTCATCATCGACATTGCCCGCGACCATCCAGCGGTGTTGCAGCAACGGCTCGACGCCTGGGCCGCGCGTATCGGGCGCGACCGCCTGCGCCTGGCCCTGCCGCCGCTGACGCGCTTCTGGGAAGAAAAGGGCCTGCGGCACAAGGTTCGCAGCCTGCGCGCCGCCGGCTGGCACCAGTGGGAAGTGGCCAACCTCTCGGCCTGGCACTACCTCGACCTCGACCCGTTGCAACCGCGTGACGATATCGACCTGGCCGCCGACTGGTCGCTGTATGCGATCAACCGCTTGGCCGTCCGGCAACTGCTCGACATGGGGGTAAAGCGCTTTGCCCTGTCGCCGGAAGACGGCCTGAGCAACATGCGTTCGCTGCTGGCGGAGTTCGCGGCACAAGCTTGCGTGATCGTGCATCAGGACACGCCGCAGTTTTTGGCCGAGTCGTGCGCCTATGCCAACCTGATCGGCGGTTGCCCCGGCAAGGCCAACTGTCGCTTCGAAAGCATGGAAATGGTATCCAGCCACGGCGAGAAGGTGACAGCCCTGGATTATCATTGCCGGACCATCGTGCTGAATCAGGAGCCGTACTGCCTGGCCCACCGGCTGAAAGACCTGGCGGCAGCGGGGGCGGTCTACCTGCGGGCCGATTTCATCTATCGGCCCTACGATGCGGAAACAGTGCGCGACCGCTGGCGACTGGTCCGCGCCGGAAAGTTCGGCCGCACGGCGCTGGCGGCCAACTTCGAGCGCGGCTTGCTTTAGGCCGCTCGCGGCTTCGCACGCGACCGCTCGCGGTTTAGAGCACCTCGCGGACGGATGTAGCACTGGGTGCCACGGTTCGCACAGCGGACCCTACAAATTGCTGTAGGGTCCGCTGTGCGGACCGTTACAGCCGGTCGCAAAATGCTCTAGCCGGATATAATAAACGAAGAAACCATCGGGCGTCCGTCGGAGCATCTCATGAAGGTAGTCCACTATCCGCATCCCGCGCTGGTCCACGCGACCCGGCCGGTGCCGCGCATCGATAAAGACCTGCGCATCCAGGTCGGCCAGATGATCGAGACCATGTACGAGGCGAAGGGCCTGGGGCTGGCCGCCAATCAGGTGGCGCTGCCCTACCAGCTGCTGGTCTGCAACATCAGCGGCGACCCGAATCAGAAAGACCAGGAAGAGGTCTACATCAACCCGGTGATCGTGGATCGCAAGGGCATTCAGGAAGACGAGGAAGGCTGCCTGAGCTTCCCCGGCCTGTTCCAGAAGGTCCGCCGCGCCAAGACGGTCAAGGTGCAGGCGTACAACATGCAGGGCGAAGCCGTCGAGATCACGGCCCACGACCTGGCCGCCCGCTGCTGGCAGCACGAGATCGACCACCTGAACGGCATCATGTTCATCGCCAAGATGGGACCGATTGCCCGCCTGGCCAGCCGGGGTTCGCTGAAGGCGTTTGAACAGGAGTTCCGCGACGCCCAGAAGCGCGGCGAGATTCCGCCGGATGCGGACCTCGAAAAAATGCGCCAGGCGCTCGAAGAGGGCCTGAACGGGCACCATTAACAACGACCCCTTTCGTTTAGCCGCGAGCCAAAGGCGAGCGCTGATCCTATGCGTTTAGTCATGATGGGCACCGGCACCTTCGCCGAGCCCACCCTCGAAGCCCTGCTGCATAGCTCACACCAGGTCGTCGGCCTGGTGACGCAACCCGACCGCGCCGTCGGCGCGGAGCGGGGCAGCACGCGCCAGACCGGCAAGGGCATGAAGACCATTGCCCAGGAAAAGGGCGTGCCGATCTACCAGCCCGAGAGCATCAACACGCCGGAAGGCGTCGCCCAGCTGCAAGCCTGGTCGCCGGATTTACTGGTCGTGGCAGCGTATGGCCAGATTCTCAAGCCGGACGTGCTGGCGGCGGCGAAGCATGGCGGCATCAACGTGCATGCGTCGCTGCTGCCGAAGTATCGCGGAGCCGCCCCCATCGCCTGGGCCATCTACCAGGGCGAAACCCAGACCGGTGTCACCATCATCCAGATGACTCCGCAACTCGACGCGGGCGGCATGATCGGGCAAGTAACCGTGGACATCGGTGCCGAGGAAACCTCCGGTGAACTGGAAGTCCGCCTCGCCCCGCTGGGCGCGAAACTCGCCCTGGAGTCGATTGAACAGATCATCGCGGGCACTGCCAAGCCGATGCAGCAGGACAAGGGGCAGGTCACCAAGGCCCCGAAGCTGAAGAAGGAAGACGGCATCATCGACTGGACGCGCCCGGCCGAGCAGGTCTGCCGGCAAATCCGCGCCATGCAACCCTGGCCCACGGCCTACACGCTGCTGCATCGCCAGGGCAAGGAACCCGTGCGCATCATCGTCAACCGTGCCGTGCCCTTGCCCACGCCGGAGATCGTCGGCTGGGAAGCGCCTACCGGCGCAATCTCGGTGGCGGACGGCAAGAACCTGAAGCTGGTCGTCTGGTGCGGCGGTTCGACCCAGGTCGAAGTCCTGGAACTGCAACCTGCCGGCAAGCGCCGCATGGCCGCCGTCGAATTCCTGCGTGGCAGTCCTCCCCGCGAAGGCGACCGCTTCGGTCCGGAAGCCTCATGAAGCCCGCCGTTTCTCCCCGCTTCGGCGGCCAGCACGGTAGCCGCAGTCTCGCCTTGCAAGTCTTGCTGGACTGCCAGCCGGGCCAGCCGTTCGCGCAAGAACTGCTCGATACGGCCTTCACGACCCATCGCGCCCCACACGCTGCCGCCGACCGCCGCATGGCCACTCAGCTGGTCTACGGTGTGCTGCGTCGACGGGGCACGCTCGATGCCCTGTTGCAACCGCTGGTCAGCCGGCCGCAAGCCGATGTCGAACCCTGGCTCTGGGACATCCTGCGCCTGGGGGCGTTTCAACTGTCATTGCTCGATCACGTCCCGCTGCATGCCGCGATGAACGAGACCGTGGAACTCGCCGCTCAGTTCGGCCGCCCGCAGGCCAAGGGTTTTATCAACGGCGTGCTGCGCAATTTCCTGTCGCTGCTGACGGATGAGTTTGGCGATACTCCCGCGTCCAACGCGCTGCCCGTGGAACCAGGGCGCTATCGCCGCCTGACGCGAGCCGTGCTTCCCGATCCGGCCAGCCAGCGGGTACAATACCTCGCGGGCGGGTTCTCGCTGCCCTCGTGGCTGGTGGAGCGCTGGCTGCCACGCCTCGGCTGGGACGAGTGCATCCGCCTCGGCTTCTGGTTCGCCGGGCAAGCGCCGCTCTGGCTGCGGGTCAACCGGCTGAAGACCAACCGCACGGATTTCCTCGCGGCCCTCGCCGGGGCCGGCTTGAAGGCGGACGTGGGCGATAATCCGGACGCGGTGCGTTTGACGACGCCCACCGCCATCCGCGACCTGCCCGGCTACGCCGAAGGCTGGTTCAGCGTGCAGGACGAATCGGCCACGAACGTGGCGGCGGCGCTGGCCCCCACGCCGGGCAGCCGGGTGCTCGACCTGTGTGCTGCGCCCGGCGGCAAGACGACGCACCTGGCCGAGCAGATGGACAACCGGGGCGAGATCATCGCTTGCGACGTGGACGAGCGCCGGCTGCAAACCGTGCGCGAGCTGTGCAGCCGGCTGGGCATCGGCATCGTGCAAACCGTACTGCTGCAAGAGACGCAGCGCGGCCGGTGGGAAGCACCGCCGGCAGGCCCGTTCGACTTCATCCTGGTCGATGTGCCGTGCAGCAACACCGGCGTGCTCGGCCGCCGGCCCGAAGCCCGCTGGCGCTTGAAGCGCGTGGATCTGGTCCAGCTGGAGACCTTGCAAGTCCGTCTGTTACGCTGCGCGGCGGAACGCATCCGCCCCGGCGGCACGATTGTCTACTCGACGTGCAGCATCGAGCCGGGCGAGAACGGCCAGCTGGTTCGCCGGGCGTTGCAAGACTTACCGGAGTTGCAGCTGGAGGCGGAACAGGAACAGATGCCGGGTGCGCCGGCGGACGGCGGCTACTGGGCCAGGTTGCGGCGCAAGTAACTCCGCGCCGCTTGCGGCTTCGCAGGACACCGAACATGACCAAAAAACTCTACATCGAAACCGTCGGCTGTCAGATGAACGTGCTCGACAGCGAACTGGTCGTCGGCTCGCTGCGTCGGCTGGGCTACGAGCTGGTTTATCAGCCGACCGACGCCGACCTGATCTTCTTCAACACGTGCAGCGTCCGCCAGCATGCCGAGGACAAAATTTACAGCGCGCTCGGCCGGCTGCGCGGGCACAAGCAACGGCACCCGCACAAGATCGTCGGCGTGCTGGGCTGCATGGCGCAGAAGGATCAGGAAATCATCAAGCGCCGCGCGCCGCACGTGGACATCATCTGCGGACCAGGCCAGTTAGCACAGTTGCCGCAGCTGGTCGCCGAGGTCCAGAAGACCGGCGACTTGCAACTGGCCGTCAGCCTGGGCCGTGCGGAAGCGTCGCGCCATGATGTGGAAACCAGCTTTGAGAGTTACGACCCCGCGCGCGATCCATCGATGCGGCCGAACCCCTTCCAGGCTTACGTCCGCATCATGATCGGCTGCGACAAGTTCTGCACCTACTGTATCGTGCCCAGCGTGCGCGGCCCGGAACAGAGCCGGCACCCGGAACAGATCGCCGCCGAAGTCCGACAACTGGCCGGCGAAGGCTGCAAGGAAGTGACACTGCTCGGCCAGACGGTCAACAGCTACAAGTTCCAGTCGCCCGACGGCCGGCACTGGCGGCTGTCCGACCTGCTGGCCCGCATTCACGACACGCCGGGCATCGAACGCATCAAGTTCGTCACCAACTTTCCCAAGGACATGACGGACGACCTGCTCGACGCCGTCCGCGACTTGCCCAAGGTCTGCTCGTACCTGCACGTGCCGGTGCAGTCGGGCTGCAACGACGTGCTGAAACGCATGAAACGGCTTTACACCGTCGAGTATTATCGCGAGATGCTGGCGCGTTGCCGGGAAAAGGTGCCGGGCGTGGCCGTCTCCAGCGATTTCATCGTCGGCTTCTGCGGCGAGACGGAAGAGTCATTCCAGCGGACCTGCGACCTAGTCAGCGAGGCGGGCTTCAAGAACAGCTTCATCTTCAAGTACAGCCCGCGCCCCAGCACCAAGGCCGACGACCTGTACCCCGACGATGTGCCCGAAGAGGTCAAGAAGCGCCGCAACAACGACCTGCTGGCGATCCAGAACGCGGTCAGCCTGGCCGACCACCGCCGCAAGATCGGCGAGACGGTCGAGGTGCTGGTCGAAGGCACCAGCAAGACGTTCGAGAAGCGCGGCGGCCCGGTGCAGCTCACCGGCCGGACAATGACCGACCACATCGTCGTCTTCGAGGGCAACGAGCGCCTCATCGGCCGCACGGTGCGCGTCCAGATCGAGGAAGCGACTTCGTTCACGATCTTCGGCACGGTGGAGACGGAAGAGACCATTGGAGCGAGTGAAACCTGTTGCGAAGCGCCGATGGCGGCGCCACACGATGCTTCCCATCGCCGCGTGGGACTGCCATTGGTGTAAAGGTTGGTTTCACTCGCAACCAATTTGAATAGCTGACAGCTATCAGCTATCAGCTATCAGTCCTGTGGGGTGCGTCGCTTACCGAGTGAGCGGAGGATTCGACCGATGATTCAACCCCTGCAACCCCAGGCCGATCCCTTCCGCTATGGCTGGCGCTACGTCCGGAACGAGCGGCCCGACGGCAGCGTCGAGTTCGATCAGGTGCCGTTGACGCTGGAAGACGTTCTGCATCCCCAGGATGGTGATGTCCTGCCCCAGAACACGCCGCATGATCGGGATTGGACCTACCTCGGCGAAGTGCTGCGTGGGCAGGTGGCCGATGACCCCACGGCACTGATCACTTCGGACTTGATTATCGTCTGGGACGTGCCCGGCCTGAAACACCACAGCCCGGACCTCGGCGTCATCTTCGGCGTCCGCGACCCGCAAGCCAAACGCAGCAGTTTCAGCGTGGCCGAGGAAGGCGTGCGGCCGGCGCTGCTCATCGAGATCGTGTCGCCGGCCTATCGCGTCAACGACGTCGTAACCAAGGTGGACCACTACCACCGCGCCGGCGTGCCCTGGTACGTCATCGTGGATCGGGAAGACATGGACGGCCCGGTACGGTTGATCGGCTACCGCGCCGAGATGGACGGCTACGTGCAATTGCCCCTCGACGCGCGCGGCCGCCTCTGGTTGGAGCCCGTGGGCGTCTGGCTCGGCACGCAGGGCAACCGCGTCGTCTGCTACTCGGAAACCGGCGAGGAGATCGGCGATTACGTCCAGGTCACGAAGAACCTGGCGGCAGCCGAAGCCCGCGCCGCCGAGGCGGAGGAACGCGCGCGGGAAGCCGAAGGGCGCGCGGCGGAGGCCGAAACCAAACTCCGCGAACTGGAAGAGCGCTTGCGGCAATCGCGTAACGGCCCGCCGCCGCAGTCCTGAGCCTCAGTGATTACGACTGCTCTTTCTCCTGCTCCAGCAGCATTTCCTTGCGCTCGATGCCCCAGCGGTAGCCGCCCAGGCCGCCGTCGGTGCGGACCACGCGATGGCAGGGAATCACCACCGCCACCGGGTTGGTCGCGCAGGCTCGCGCCACCGCCCGCACCGCCTTGGGGTGCTCGATGCGCTGGGCAATCTCCGCGTAGCTGCGCGTCGTGCCATAGGGGATCGCTTGCAGTTCCTGCCAGACGCGCCACTGAAACGCCGTGGCTTGCACATCGATGGGTAAATCCAGATGCGGTTGCTGTCCGGCCAGGTGGCGGAGGATAGCCGTGGCATACGGTTGCAGGGCCGCATCGTCGCGCTCGATGACAGCAGCGGGATACTCGGCCGACAGAAATTCCTGGAGTGGCTGGTCCTGGTTGCCCAGGCTCACCGCGCAGATGCCGCGCTCCGTGGCGGCGAGCAGCAGCCGGCCGAGCGGGCAAGCGCAGAGCGTGTAGCCGATGCGCACCGCCGGCGCGCCGTTGCGATAGGTGCCGGGCGTCATGCCCAGTTGCTGGGCAGCGCGTTCATAGAGCCGGCTGCTGGAATTGTAGCCCGCTTCAACCATCGCGTTCACGACCGAACTCCGCTGCTTGAGACGCCCTTTCAGCTTGCCCAGTCGGCAGGCATCGACGTACTGGCGCGGCGACAGACCGATGATGCGTTTGAAGACCCGCTGCAAGTGCGCCGGACTCAGGCCCGCCTGCTTCCCCAGGGCTGCCAGCGTCAGCGAGTCTTCCAGGTGCGACTCGATGTAACGGCAGAGTTCCTGCATCAGTTCGACCTGTCCGTCCGCCGGCATGCTTGGCACCTCCAGCAGCAGGATAGCGTCGCCGGACTGGAACCATCTATCCGATTCTTGCGCTGGTGCAAATTTCCGGGGCGGAATCCGCATGCGCTGCCTGTCGCTTTGCGTTTACAATACCCGGAACGACCAACCGCGGACGGGCCACCGGCAGCCATGCAGCTCGACAACCTCCGTCAGTGTCTGGACTCTCCCGAACGCGCCCGGGCCTTGCTGCAACCCTGGACGTTGCGCGACCTCGAACGCGGCTGGCGCAACCTCGGGCATCTCGCGGAAGCCATCACCATC